>NZ_OY781377.1 GCF_963676665.1 uncultured Tolumonas sp. | reverse complement strand
AAACAGATGACGATCATCACTGCGTGGCCGGGCGCAACTGCCAAAGAGATGCAAGATCAGGTCGCTGATCCGCTGGAAAAGCGCATGCAGGAACTGCGATGGTACGACCGCACGGAAACCTACACACGCCCCGGCCTAGCTTTTACCATGGTTTCCCTGCTCGACGGCACTCCGCCTTCGGCAGTTCAGGAGGAATTTTACCAGGCCCGCAAGAAGATCGGTGACGAGGCTAAGAATTTGCCCGCTGGCGTCATTGGCCCCATGGTGAATGATGAATATGCAGATGTAACGTTTGCACTTTTTGCCCTCAAAGCCAAGGGAGAGCCGCAAAGACTGTTGGTACGCGACGCAGAAACGTTACGCCAACAACTATTGCATGTTGCGGGTGTAAAGAAGGTAAACATCATTGGAGAGCAGCCCGAACGTATCTTCGTGTCCTTCTCTCATGACCGTTTGGCGACGCTGGGTGTTGCGCCGCAAGACATTTTTGCCGCGCTTAACAACCAGAATATGTTAACCCCCGCTGGTTCTATCGAGACCAAGGGATCCCAGATTTTTGTTCGTGTCGATGGCGCGTTTGACAACCTAGAGAAGATCCGACAAACCCCGATTGTCGTACACGGGCGTACACTGAAATTGTCAGATGTGGCGACCGTCGAGCGAGGTTATGAAGACCCTGCGACCTTCTTGGTCCGGAATGGCGGCGAGCCAGCGCTTTTGCTCGGTGTTGTGATGCGCGACGAATGGAACGGGCTCGATCTCGGCAAAGCGCTTGAGGCTGAAGTCACTAAGATCAACACAGAACTGCCGCTGGGAATAACGCTGACCAAGGTGACGGATCAGGCCGTTAACATCAGCTCGGCAGTCGACGAATTCATGGTCAAGTTCTTCGTCGCCTTGCTTGTAGTGATGGTTGTGTGCTTCGTCAGCATGGGCTGGCGCGTCGGTATCGTGGTCGCAGCGGCGGTACCGCTGACGCTTGCGGTTGTGTTCGTCATCATGGCGGCGAGTGGTAAGAATTTCGACCGAATTACTCTTGGTTCGTTGATCTTGGCGCTAGGGCTGTTAGTGGATGATGCCATCATCGCCATCGAGATGATGGTGGTGAAAATGGAAGAGGGGTATAGCCGTATAGCCGCGTCAGCCTATGCCTGGAGTCATACGGCGGCCCCTATGCTTTCCGGTACGCTGGTCACGACTGTGGGTTTTATGCCGAATGGATTCGCGCGTTCCACCGCAGGCGAATATACCAGCAATATGTTCTGGATCGTCGGTATCGCCCTGATAGCCTCTTGGGTGGTGGCGGTGGTGTTCACGCCGTATCTTGGTGTCAAACTGCTGCCTGATTTCAAAAAGATCGAAGGTGGTCACGAGGCTATCTACGATACGCCGCGCTACAATCGCTTCCGGCAGATACTGGGGACCGTCATTGCCCACAAGTGGATAGTCACTGGCACAGTGATCGGTCTTTTTGTGATGGCTGTACTCGGCATGGCCGCGGTCAAGAAGCAGTTTTTCCCGACTTCCGATCGGCCAGAGGTACTGGTCGAAGTACAGATGCCCTATGGTACGGCTATCGAACAAACCAGTGCTGCGACGGCGAAAGTCGAAGCGTGGCTGGCGAAGCAGAAGGAAGCTAGGATCGTGACATCCTACATCGGCCAAGGTGCGCCTCGTTTTTTCTTGGCGATGTCGCCTGAATTGCCCGATCCGTCGTTCGCTAAAATCGTGGTACTTGCAGGTGATGACAAGGAACGAGAGGCGCTCAAGTTCAGACTACGTCAGGCCGTTGCCGAAGGATTAGCACCAGAGGCGCGGGTGCGTGTCACTCAGATCGTATTTGGCCCACCTTCGCCATTTCCGGTTGCCTACCGAGTCATGGGGCCAGACCCAGACACACTACGCAAGATCGCCACTCAAATCGAAGACGTTATGCATGCCAGTCCGCAGATGCGCACGGTTAACACAGATTGGGGTGGGCACGTCCCCACGTTACACTTCACCTTGCAACAAGACCGCTTGCAAGCTGTTGGGCTAACCTCCAGCTCTGTCGCGCAACAGCTGCAATTCCTGCTCAGCGGCATTCCAATCACGACGGTGCGTGAGGATATTCGCTCGGTACAGGTTGTTGCGCGCTCGGCAGGCAACAACCGGCTCGACCCAGCCAAAATTGGTGATTTCACACTGGCTGGTGTCAATGGACAGCGCATTCCGCTGTCGCAGGTAGGCGAGGTTGAGGTGCGCATGGAAGAATCGCTCATGCGTCGACGCGACCGAGTGCCGATGATCACCGTGCGGGGTGATATTGCTGAAGGCTTACAGCCACCGGACGTATCAACGGTCATCACTCAGCAACTTCAGCCCATTATGGCAAAGTTACCGAGCGGATATCGCATTGTAGAAGCTGGTTCTATCGAAGAATCGGGCAAGGCAACGGCTGCCATGCTGCCCATTTTCCCAATCATGCTGGCGATCACCTTGTTTATCATCATTCTTCAGGTTCGCTCAATTGCGGGAATGGTCATGGTCTTCCTGACCAGTCCTCTGGGGCTGATTGGCGTGGTACCGACGCTGCTTTTATTCCAGCAGCCATTTGGTATCAATGCGCTGGTTGGCTTGATTGCGTTGTCGGGTATTCTGATGCGCAATACGTTGATTTTGATCGGGCAGATCCGTGAAAACGAACAGGCGGGGCTGGATCCATTCCGTGCGCTTGTCGAGGCGACAGTGCAACGCGCGCGGCCAGTAATTCTTACAGCGTTAGCCGCGATCTTGGCTTTCATCCCACTCACTCACTCGGTGTTCTGGGGCACGCTTGCCTACACGCTGATTGGTGGCACCTTAGCCGGAACGATCCTGACGCTGGTGTTCCTGCCGGCCATGTATTCCATCTGGTTCAAGATCAGACCCGCTCAAGGTAGCTGATTATTACGTCATTAATGCTCGTATTTTGAGGGAAATTTTATGTCTACTACTGCAAAAGTCGTCTTAGTGACAGGTGTGTCATCAGGGATCGGGCGCGCTACCGCAGAGATGTTTTTTAAACAAGGGTGTGAAGTATTCGGTACTGTGCGCAACCTCGAAAAGGCAAAGCCGATCCCTGGTGTTAAACTGGTAAAAATGGATATTGGTGATGAAGCATCAATTCAACGTGGAATTGAATTCATCATTGCCAAAGCCAAGCGTATCGATGTTCTGGTCAACAGTGCGGGAGTCACGCTACTCGGTGCTACGGAGGAAACGTCTGTAACCGAAGCCCAAGCATTATTTGATACTAATGTTTGGGGGATTTTGCGCACTATCCAGGCTGTGTTACCGCATATGCGTGAACAACGGTCTGGTCGCATTGTTAACATCAGTTCGGTGCTGGGATTTCTTCCGGCACCTTATATGGGATTATATTCGGCTTCTAAACATGCTATTGAAGGGCTCTCTGAGTCCTTAGACCATGAGGTTCGGGCGTTTGGCATTCGTGTCACACTTGTTGAACCTTCATTCACAAAAACCAATCTTGATATCAATGCCCCTCAGGCCATTTTCCCCATATCGGCTTATGACTCAGACCGCAAAATAGTGTCTCAAGCGATACAGAAAAATGTTCAGAAAGCACCAATGCCTGATGGAGTAGCAACCACTGTGGTTAATGCGGCATTGGGTGCTTGGAAAATGCGGCACACTCCCAAGGGTGAGGCTTCTCTTCTTCGGAAATTGCGTCGTTTCATGCCAGCTAATCCTGTTGATACCGGCATCAGAAAAACGTTTGGAATAAAATAGCGCCTTGCTTAATAAGGCTGGTTTATTTCGGAATATTTACGAACTAAGAGATTAAATGTTGGATATGCCATTTCAACTGAGATGGCTATCTACCCCAATCCTGAGATGCAATATTCGATTCAATGACAACTGCGGACGTCAACCGAATGAATCAAAAACTGTGGCCAATTTAACTTGACCGCTACAAACTGGCTTCAGTTACCGGATGATAGTAAATATTATCAAAACAAGTTAAAAATCCGTTCCCCGAATCTTAAGTCATCGCGTACTTGCTGCATAATCGACTCCATTTCTTCTAATTTTTTTAAGTTCTCTTTTTCTTCTTTTGAAGTCGGTAATATCTTAGCAATACCGCCATTCTGAATGACAATACGTTGTTTACCGCGCAGCGCTAATAGTGGGTCATGCGTAGAAATAAATACGATTTTGTCTTCTGAAACCAGGAGGTCTAACGCGCGTTTTCGGTCGACACCCGCGTTTTCGATTTCATCGATTAACACAATTGGCGCAGCCCCTAGCAATGCCGTGTCGGCAATCATCAAGGCACGGGTTTGACCGCCAGAGAGTTGGGTGATTGAGCAATCGGGAGAAAACTTCTCTCCGGTCAGGTCGTTTGCGCAATCAATAACACGTTGCACGGTTGACTCAATATTTTCGGTTAAGCGGCAATGCGCATGCATGGTGATAAATTCATACACACTGAGATCGACAACGAAATTCATGTTTTGAGATAGTTGAGCAACCAAGCGACGATGCATGGAAAAACGAGTGTTGTAATCTGCTTGTGCTCCATTTAGTAATATCTGCCGGCGGGTTGGTGTGTCGCCTTGAGCTAAGCATTCAATATCGCTTAATAAACAGCTTTTCCCTGAGCCTGTAGGTCCAACAATACAGATGATATCGCCGGCTTGAACTGTGAACTCAATGTTTTCAGGCTCATCTTTTTTATTACGCCCGCCAATGATAGTCAGCGTTTTTATCTGCATCTGATTTGCTTGATAGATAGAGTCAACCTCGAGAAGTAATTGCTGCATATGAGGTAACAACATATCTCTCGCCATGCCGCCATCAGCCAGATCTTCATCACTTAAACTGTTGATCCAATCTTTCACCGAAGTGGCTTTAACTGCGTGGGTTAACCCAATGCTATCAATGAATTCGGCGATGCAGGGTTGATCTCGTTGCAATCGGCGAATGTTCATTGACGATAAATTTTTATACTCACTCATGATGACATTCCTCAAATTGCATTTTTTTGACATGGCCGCGCTGATGACGAGTGCCAATGGCTGTTTCGCCAACGCAATAGGGGCAAATTGCCGCAGGCATTGAGAAACGCAAGTGCTGACCATCCAGTGAGGTAATGGCGTGGCTTCGGCGCATTTGTAGAGCAATTTCTAAAGAACCTTGACCAGTGATGCCATTGCAGAAAACGATGTGCGCGCGCGGGTTCGCCAGCCTAGTGTTATAAGCAAACACTTCACGTTCTGCCTGAGAAATGATGTCACCTTTGGTGATCACAACCAGATCGGCCAGTTTCAGCATCGGGCCTACTTTCTTCGGTGTGTTGATGCCGGCTAAGGCATCGACGACACAAATTGCCAGCACATCGTTGATATGCGGTGAGCAACGATTACATAACCCGGCACTCTCACTGATTAGCATATCGAATTGTTGGCTTTGACCCCACGTCAGGCAATCATCAATGTTGCTGACAAAAAAGTGATCAGGGCAGATACCACCAGAAATGCCTGTTTTTACCGGAATGCCCTGTTTTTGATAAAGCTTGTCATCGGAGGTTGAAAGCGCATCAAATTTGACGACGCCAACTTTCAGGCCATCTTGCTTCAGTTGACGAATGGTCTGCAAAATCACCGCCGTTTTACCAACAGAGGGAGCGCCTGCGACAGTAATTAGCTGCATTGTTTTTTCTCCTGCTGTTGTAACCAGGCATTAAAGAATAATGTCGATGCCAGTTCACTTTGCTGAATAAGGTTATGAGATCGAACATATTCCCAGCCCAGCCATTGAAAACGAGCTTCTGTGGGAATGGCGCTGATATGTTGTAATAGGGTAGGCGGGTAACAGTTATGCATCAGCAGGTTACCCAGTTGCTCGCTGGTCAGATAATCAATAATGGGTTGTAATCGTTCCCGCTTTTCAGGTTTTAACATGAAGGCGATAGGCATAGTGTACGCGCCATCTTGTGGCCAGATGATCTGGCATTGCTGACGACGTGGGCACAGTTCCGCCTGCATCCAGGGCAATATAGCAATTGCGGGTGCCTGCTGGTTTTTCGAGCCCATCAGTCGGGAAATTTCTACATGGTGCAGTAAATGCCGCACATTATGCGCAAAGGCAATGACGCCATTCGGGCCAAATTCGCGGTATAGCGACAATAACAGGAAGCGGTTGAATTCAGTGTAAGTGCCCGAGTCGGAAGAGCGTGAGCCACCAAACGTGATGTCATTGTGATAGATGGGATTGAGCAAATCTTCCCAGCATTGTGGGATAGGGCGCTTGCCCAGTTTTGTTTTATCAACCAGAAAAACAAACGGGATCACCGAAAAGGGATGGAAGATGCCTGCTGGATCAGGTATCCCGGCTTTTTGATATACCGGATGAAAATCAGATGGCTGGAATAAAGCTGGCCCTTGATAATAGCTCTGATTTTTTGAACTCAAAATATCCGATGAACAAGTGACTACTAACATGGAAGGTAATGTTGCCGGATGTGCCGGTGCCACCACGCGGAAAAATGGCTCAAACCATTCACCACCGGTCATACTCATACAATTAAGCGCCACACCACCTTTCACTTGATGAGCCGCGACTGTTTTATCCAGCCCCGACTTAAAGGCCAACCGAAGCGGAATGGGCATCCGCCCGAGAAAATCGAGCGATGCATTCACCGTATCATCAGGAATCATATTGCTAACCCCCCTGTGTAATACATCTGGCCAGAACGTTGATAGTGTTCTATCAGGTCATGCGAAGGAGTTCGGCGAGTTGCCAGCATATTTCCCAATAATGATAAGGATTGGGCGCCTTGTTGTTCGCCGTGCTGAATCAAGGCAATACGCGCTTTATTGATAATATCGATAGCGGTATGGCAGATCTTATCGTCAGAAAACCCCAGGATTGCCGCGCGCTGATACAGGTGATGATCAGGATAATCGGCCCGATCTTCCAACTGATGATCAAGGCAAAGTCCGATTAACAGATAACAGCAAGCCGCTAATAATTCAGGCGTAGGCATCGCATCAAAAGCCTTGAATTCGATACGACCATGTTCTGATGGAATTCGCGCGGTATAGGAAAGCGGGGCATCTGGTTTATCTGACGCGTTAGCAAACAATTTACAGGTTGGGCGTAACCCGCCACGTTCGTAGGTCCTTTTGGATAAACCTTGCCATTGTGCTCCACCAGAAAATGGTGAGCTAAAGCTGAACGGAACAATATACGGGCCGTAATAGGTCAGTTTACGGGCAACATCCAGACTTTTTTCAATGCTCATTTCGCTGAATGAAAGATTGATATCTGGCCCATAACTGAGCGTCGAAATATGCGATGCGGCATATTCAGGATGCTGCTCGCGCAGTGTTTTTTCCCACCGATTGAGTGGTGGTTCGTAATGATATTCGGCTAATTCGGGGTTAAAGCCTGAGATAGCAAGCCCGAGTTTATGCTTGTGCAGAGAGAGCGTTAACTGATGTTCGATATCTTTTAATACGGCAATGGCTTCGTTTACTGAACCTCTTGGCGGTGTGCGAATTTCAACTCCCTTCACTGCCATCTGATGAAAAGAACCATCTGGATTAAATCGCTCGTCGCCTTCCAGATACCAGTATCCGTTTTTGATGCCTAAATCACCGACAGCCAGCGCGTTATCCAATTTTCCCGGCTTTTCTTCCAGTAAATCGGCAATCAATTGAAAGTCGAGATTAGTAAAATTACGCAGACACCCGGCTTGTTCACCTTCGGTATCAATGAGCATATATTCATATTCGATCCCACATTTCATTTGCAGTGGCTTCATCATGTCCGCCTCGCTATAACCATTGCGTGTAGGGTTCAGGATTGTCATCTGGCCGCACAGCAGCAACACTTTCTGCAGGGGTGCCTAAATAAAGAAATCCCACGATTTGATCGGTAGCTTGTAATTCAAGCAACTGATGTAGTTCGCGACTTTGCATTAACCAACCAGAACGCCAGATCCCGTTAAGACCTAAGCTTTGCGCGGCCATTTGCATCATCAGCACAGAAGAGGACGCACAGAGAATTTGATCAAAAGCAGAGACGTGCTTATTCACAGCGGGTGTAGCCACAACGGTGATCACCACAGGTGCTCGCAATGGCATTTTTCTAACCCGCTCGATGACTTGTTCGGGTTTATTCATCACTTTCGCTGACTGTGCAAACAACTCACCTAACCGAATCAGCCCAGCGCCTTGTGCAACTAAAAAACGATATGGGCGCATATATTGGAAGTCGGGCGCGCGCATAGCAGCACGAAGAATAATATCCAGCTGTTTTTCATCCGGTGCTGGTAATGCCAGATGATGACTGGAATGACGGGATAATAGGAAATCGGTCACTACACTTTGCAGTTGCCCTGAACTAAGCAAATTAACTTTGGTGTCCACCTCATTTCTCCCTGCGTAGTTAGATGAAATAATGAGTACTACATAACCATAATTTATAAAGGCATTTTATGTGCCATGAAATCTCATGGTGATGTTAATAATATTCTTAAATTTCAATATGTTGCATTTTATCTAGACTGATTATCAATATCCGGTGTACCTATATGAACAAATAAAAATAATTAGTTCTTAATGGAACTTTCAATGTTAACCGGCACTGATCATGAAGAGTGGCCAAGTAATAGATTGCTGAGCATAAAGATAAAATCACGGGCGCCTTTATAACCTAGCCGCGTAAAATGAGGTGACCCAACATGAATTTGCTCATGAATACCCATGGAGAAATGAGGTAAGTTCATACTATGAGCTACTGAATTAAACGAATCTGGCGCTATCAATACATTAGCTGTGGCAAGATGGGGTATTACCGCTTGCGAGTCACCTATGAACACATCAGATAAGGGTAACTGAGTTAATTGTTGATGAACTGCGGGGCTTATTGCTTGGTTGATCTTGATCCCACATTCTTGCAGCCAGTATGTCAGGTCGAATAATAGGTCTGGTTCTGCAGCAATGACGGCTTTTCCGTGACACAATATTTTGGCGTTATCCATCATGGCATCAAGCAGTTGTGCCCGTTGCCGGGTATATTTAGGCGGGATGGCGTTTCCGGATAATTGAGCAAAAAACTGAATCAATTGGTCAGCCGCTCTCAACCCTGTTAGCTGGTTTAATAATAATCCGTTTTGTCCTGACTGAGTGAGTAGATGAAATGGATCTCTCATTTGTTCGCCCAGGGCGAGTACGGTGGTTTTACTTTGAATGGAAGCAAGGTGAGGCAGTGATGATCCGCCTTTCAGCAAGTAATTATCATTTCCTGTGAATTCACCATCTAATGATGTGCTTAAGTCAGGCAGAAAATGTGCTGTTACGGCAAAGTCATCCGCCAATTCCTTTAACCATTCGATATCACCAATCGATATGTGAGAGCCGGGTAATACAATAAGTTCGTCAGATGGCGTTGCTTTCCAGACAGTCGAAGGCATCTTAGTGATATGTTTTGCTACAGCATGAGTTGCTTTTCCCCAGCCATCTTGCAGTGTTCCTTCAAAGTCGGGTGTATAGACATCAATAATGTCTGATACCGGCAACGATGCGGAAGCTGGTTCAGCGCGTAAAGCGGGAAGACAAACACCCTGTGCTTCCATCATTCCGGTTGTCACAACGGCTATGAGGGATGTGTCGGAGAGTGATAAACCACGGAGCGATTCATTCAATGCGCTTTGCCCGCCGTGAATGGTTTCAATTTCATTCAAACTGACCGAATGAATATTGATTTGTTCTCCGAAATAGCGACTTAAAAATATTAACCCGCTGGCCGCACAGCCCTGAGCGCCGAATAATAGTGCTTTGCCCCCTTGAATACCTTGCATGGCTAACAATGCTCCCATGGGTTGTGTCAGAGCAAAAGGCTGAATGTTACCTGTTGGTTCAGCCGGAATAATCTGACATGGCGGGGCGAGGGGAGTCATGTCTGGTTTTGACGTTATTTCGGAAGAGATCAATTGTAAGACTGGCATATGCAGCATTGTGTCAATTTCGTTCAGTAATGCAATAATGCCTTCGAACCCGAGCAAACTGTGCTGGCGCTCATGGCTCATCTCTACGCATGGAACGGCATATTTTTGCGCGGTGTAGCGCATTCCTCCACCGGATAACAGAATATCCACCTGCCCGGATCTCAATAATTCCGTCAGTTCCTTTTCCTGCCAGTCGGGCAATTTATTTTTAAGACATTGCTGCTTTATATCCGCATGTAATGATTTATCGCGTTCATTGCATTTATGCAGCGATACCCCACAAATGATCAGCCCGGCAGCCTGAAGATCTTCGATCAGTGACCATGTTTTTAAGCCACCCAAATAGATCAATACACGCTTTCCATTCAGGCGCGGGCGTAACGTAATCAGTTGTTGTTCAAATTGCTTTTTTTCTGTGGACAGAAAGCGTTCAACATTTGTATTTAGTTGTTCATCTGCCCCCGTTAATACCAGTTGCGCAGCCAATGATTTCAGCGTATCGGCAAATGGTTTACTGCCGTAAAGAGAGCCTTTGATAAATGGAATAGCATAGGTATCGTAAAGTCGTTCGGCTAACCCTGGCATGGCTTGTGAACAGAGGTCTAAACTTATTTTAGCTCGGTGAGCTGATGCAATATGGTTGAAACGACCATCACCGGGAATCGAAGCCAGAATCCGAATACCCAGTTCATTCACTATCTTTTTAAATGCTTCAACCTCTCCCATCACGTTGAATTCGCCGATGAGATTGATGTCAGTATGGGTTGTAATTGCCGGTTCGTAATTGCCGATCACCTGTTCCAACAGCGTTTTAACCGCAATCTGATGGCCTTTTTGTTTTCCGCCGGCAAAACCCGGTGCATCAATAGCGATGACTGGCAGATTAAGTCGTTTCGAGGCGATCTGACATTCGCTGACCAGATCATCACCTAGCATCGCGGTCAGACAACTTTGATAGACAAAGATCCCTGTTGGCGCAAATTCACCAGCGACTCTGTCTAACAGTGTTTGCAGGCGTTGCGTTCCTCCCATGACCAGATCAATTTCACCTAACGCGGTGGTTACGCTTAACCGATGCAGATGCGAATCGCTGCTTTGTGTTGGACGAGATGACCAGACATGCCCGAGACACCCCGATGAACCATGAACAACATGAATAACATCGGTAATAGGTTGTAAGGCGAGCTTAGCGCCGCGTAAGGCACAACCACCGGGTTTTTCTTTTGATTTATTACATGCAGCAATAGCAGGAGTCGGGGACATAGCCAGCCTTAATTATTCATCAGGTTAATGCGGGTACCCGCTGGTGAGACACCAGAAAGTAATTTTTCACTTTCTGCATCACTCAAAGTGTAACGATAGAAACGTTGATAGAAGTCGCGGAATTCCACTTTTAAATCGAGATCACTGAACTGCTCCGGGTAGAGCATTTTGGCTTCATATTCCATCAGCAATACACCTTCCAGCCCGCCATCCCAGAAAAAGACACCATCAGGCATGGCATACACGCGGTGATTTTTTACGGCACTGATTTGTTTCCAGCGAGGGTCTTTCGTTACCAAAGATACGGCATATTGGCGACCGACAAAAATCACCTGCGGGTCCCACCGCACCATGTCTTCCATTGTGATTGCGCCTTTACCCAGCATGGTGCCCTGACGTTTTGTCACCATGTTGGCACCGGCTAATTCGCCATACCAAAAGGTGTTGCTGCCACGCCCCTGAGTGCTTAACGCATCAGGGCCTCGTAAGTAATACACTCGCAGCTTTTCTTGGGTTGGCAAATTCCTCAGCCTGTTTTTAACAAAAGCTACTTTGTCATCATGATATTTAACCCATGCTTCTGCTCTTTCATGGGCTTTGGTGGTGTTAAGCGCATTAGCAAATAAACGAATAGCTTGCCGTTGGCTTTCCAGAAACTCTTCTGCTGTTTCAGATTGTTTAGTCAGCGGCTGTGAATAAAGCGCAGGAATACCGGCACGGGCATATATGGCGGCTACTTGTTCGGCGTTATAACGATAAAAAATCAGTTCTGTTTTTCTGGCTAATAAATCTTCAATATTGGCTTCGCCTATGACCTTGTGAATTTGTTTAACTGCGGGATTAGTGATTTCCATCCAGGGTGCATTTGTCATCACCATCTGGCTGATACGCTGGCTTTCGCCCAACATGAATAATTTCTGATAACAGAGCACTTCCAGACAGGCGATATGATTTATCTGATCTGGCACCGTTATTTTGTGACCGGCTAAATCAGTCACACTACGTTTCGGTATGTTAGTTTCAGCGGCATTGGAGAGTGATATCAATAATATTGATGCCACAAACAGACAGATATATTTTAAATGGATCATGATTGATTCAGGCATATTGGTATTCCTATGCTCGGTAAAAAGGCAGGCCTTTTCAGGCCTGCATCAGGAAATCAGAAATCAATTTTGCCTGTGAGACTGAACATGCGAGGTGCGCCCAGTGATAATCCATCACCACTGCGATAGTAAGACCAATAGCTTTTATCAAAGACATTCGAGACATTGAAATTAACGCTGAATGGCTTTTTGCTGAAACGAACGCCGGTATCAAACGTGGTTGCGCTATCAATATAATCCGTATTGAGATCATCAACAGGGCGTTTACCGTAATAATTCATACCGCCGATCAGTGTAAAGCGTCGATCTGCCGGTAATGTATATTCGGAAAATAACCGTGATTGATATTCCGGCACATTAACAGGTCGTTTTCCTTCAATGCGGGTGTTATTTTTTGCATCGACAATTTTGGCATCCAGCCATGTTGTACCGCCGGATAAGACTAAATTATCCGTCGCTTTACCAGTCAGTGTAATTTCTAAGCCCTGATGTTGCTGACGACCATCTTGTTTGTAAATATTGTCGGTTGGGTCGGTATATTCATTGATTTTATTAATGCGGAATAACGCGGTATTAAGATCAACTGCTCCCAGATGTGATTTAGCACCAACCTCATATTGTTTACTCGCACTGGGTGCCAGCATTTCATTGGCATTTGATGCAGTGCTGGGGGCTGTGCCACCGGCATTTAAACCCTCCATATAAGACACGTACGTCGTGACAGGGTCCCATGGCGTATAAAGTAATGCGGCACTCGGTGTGTTTTTACTTTGTTTATACGATGTACTGGCTGTGCTGGATAATGTCGATACACCACGGGAATATTGCTCTAATTCTGCATGTGTAATTCCTAACAAGGTTGAAAAACCGTGTGGTAAAACAATCCGATCACCTAAAACGAAGTTGGTCATTGTCTGACCCTGAATAGTTGTGGTGCCGCCCAGCGTGGCATCAGGATCTGAATAAAAGGTCGGGTTGTTGATATTTGAACTGCCCAGCGTTGTTTTTACATCGACACCACGGGTGTAATCATATTGAGTGCCGGTATAACCGGTGGTGACTTGATGCACCAACGCACCCGTTTCGAAATTGGAATCCACTAAGGCATAGGAAGAATGAGTCTGCTCGTTCTGTCTTGGCGATGCCGTATTTGTTTCTGTGTAATGGCCATTATTATCAGTGAGCGTTGCCCCGACATAATTGTATTGACGCCACATATCACCATAACGATAGCCTGTTCGTAGGGCAAAATGTTGCGATATATCACTTTGGAACCCTATGCCGACCAGATCTTTCGTCGACTGGTTATATGACCAGCTTTGACCATATTGACGGCTGGCCTTAAATTTTGACGCATCTGGAACATAAATACCTTTCGTTGGGTTGACGTTGATATATGTTTGCAGGCTGTTGACGTAATAATCCTGATGCCAGTAATCAAAAGTAACTTTATTTTTCTCATTCAGATTCGTTGTGATAACACCTGAAAGTAAAGTTCGCTGCTGATTACCGCCATCAATATAGGTTGAACCATTTTCACGATAAATATTGGTCCGGTATTTGATTACGCCGTTATCATCCATCGGCCCGCCAGCATCAGCATGTAAATAATTAATTCCGCCGCCATACGTGCCGGTAGACAGATTAGTTAAACGCTCATTCGTTGGCTGCTTGCTAACATAATTAACGCTTCCGCCCATAGCCGAGAAACCATATAAGAAGCCTGATACACCATTGAGCACTTCGATGCGATCAACATTTTCCAGTGGGGGAAAAGTAAAGCTGCGGTCAACCATGCCATCCCGTAACTCACTTTGATCGGCGGCAGTAAAACCTCGAATCATAACTCTGGACAGCGATGAATAACCATTCGGTTCCATCAGTGTTGCAACCGTTGGGTTGGTTTTCAGCGCATCAGATGCTGTGTGTGCGCTACGGTTTCCTATTTGCTCTCCTGACGTCACATTCACAGAATAAGGCGTTTCTTTCAGCGGTATGTTGCCTAATGGCCCCACACTGGCTTTTTTATAACGATAACCGGAGCTTGCTTTCCCCTCGTTCTTTTTATCTTCCGCAACGCCTTTTACTTTGACCTCTTTAAGCAGAACAGAGTTTTGCTCATCAGATGAACTTTCTGTTGCCGCATGAGTAATTGGGAAAAAGAAAGAGATAAGTAAACTGAATGCAAGAGTTGGTTTGTTCATAAACAGTTCCTCCCTGGAACATTAAAAAACTGTTTATGACATCTCAACTTATATGCCAGTCAAATAATGCACATGAAACATCTGATTATAAATAATTGATTTTTAATTAGTTTATTTGTAATTAATTAATTTTTAGTTCCAGAATGTCAAAAAACAAAGCGTTGTTTTAACTTAATTTGTTCACCTAAGAACAAAAATGCTAAATATTGTGCAATGTGGTAAATAACCGAAAAAACACAACAGTTACAGAAATGAACGGTGTAGCAGTAAAACACATTACATTTATGAACATATTGTTCGTTAGTAAGTGTTTTTAATGTGGAATGCTGTTTTTTGATGCTGAATAGTTCATTTGTGAACTAATTGATTTTAAAAGTTCCTAATTGTAGTTTCCTGGCTTTAAACGTGGATATTTAAGCTGTTATTTCTTACATAGTTGTACATATTTAAATTAAATCAAAAGAATGAATAATTATACGCGAAATTATTCATTTAAAATTCAATGAATTATCAGTATTTCCTCCATTTTATCAAAGTACACAAATGTGCAGTTGGCATACGTATTGCGTTTATGTTCTGTGAGCGCAATCACATTTGATTCCTCATATCTGAATGGTTTTAGCTCACTAATAAGCAATTTATTACAGAGGAGTACAAAATTATGGCAACTCGTAAATTAGCAATTTATGGGAAGGGTGGAATCGGTAAGTCTACCACAACTCAGAATACTGCTGCCGCATTAGCTCATTTTCATGGTCAGAAAGTGTTTATTCATGGTTGTGACCCGAAAGCAGATTCAACTCGTTTGATTCTCAATGGTAAACCACAAGAAACACTGATGGATGTACTACGTGATAAAGGCGCTGAAAAGATTACCAATGACATGGTCATTAAAACCGGATTCCTGGATATTGAATGTGTTGAATCAGGTGGCCCGGAACCAGGCGTAGGTTGTGCCGGTCGTGGTGTTATTACTGCCATCGACCTGATGGAAGCCAATGGTGCGTATAAAGAAGATCTCGATTTTATTTTCTTTGACGTATTAGGCGACGTAGTTTGTGGTGGTTTTGCGATGCCAATTCGTGACGGTAAAGCGCAGGAAGTTTATATCGTTGCATCCGGTGAAATGATGGCAATTTATGCCGCCAATAATATCTGCAAAGGCTTAGTAAAATATGCCAAACAAAGTGGTGTTCGCTTGGGCGGCATTATTTGTAACAGCCGTAAAGTGGATGGCGAAAAAGAGTTCCTGGAAGAATTTACCGCAGCAATCGGAACTAAAATGATCCACTTCGTACCTCGCGATAATATCGTTCAGAAAGCGGAATTCAATAAACAAACTGTGACGGAATTTGACCCTAACTGTAATCAGGCAAAAGAATACAGCGAATTAGGTCGTAAAATTCTGGAAAATAAAGATTTTGTTATTCCAAGCCCGATGACGATGGATCAGTTGGAATCCATGGTTGTTAAATATGGCCTGATGGATTAATTCGTCTGAATGTAATAGTCAGTTTAATTAACTGACTATGCTGCGAGGATATATATATGCCGTATCATGAATTTGATTGTAGTAAAAGTATTCCGGAACGAAAACAGCATGCTGTGGTAAAAGGCCCGGGAGAAGATATCACATCTGCTTTGCCATTGGGTTATTTAAATACGATTCCTGGTTCTATTTCTGAACGTGGTTGCGCTTATTGTGGTGCTAAACACGTTATCGGAACCCCAATGAAAGATGTTATTCACATCAGCCACGGACCGGTAGGTTGTACTTATGATACCTGGCAAACTAAACGTTATATCAGCGACAATGATAACTTTCAGCTGAAATATACTTTCGCCACGGACGTGAAAGAAAAGCACATTGTTTTTGGCGCTGAGAAAGTTTTAAAACAAAACATCATGGAAGCGTTTGCTGCGTTTCCTGATACCAAACGGATGACGATCTATCAGACCTGTGCAACCGCGTTGATTGGTGATGACATCGACGCAGTGGTTCAGGATGTAATGGATGAGTTGCCTGGCACCGATATTTTCGTCTGTAACTCTCCGGGTTTTGCTGGCCCGAGCCAGTCAGGCGGTCACCACAAAATCAACATTGCATGGATCAACCAAAAAGTCGGCACCTTAGAGCCAGAAATCACCAGTGATTACGTCATCAATTATGTTGGCGAATATAACATCCAGGGTGATCAAGAGGTTATGCAAGACTTCTTCAAACGCATGGGCATACAAGTATTGTCGACCTTTACCGGTAATGGCTCTTATGACGACTTGCGCGGTATGCACCGGGCTCACCTGAATGTGCTCGAATGCGCACGATCTGCTGAATACATCTGCGATGAATTACGTGAACGCTATGGCATTCCTCGTCTGGATATCGATGGTTTCGGTTTCAAGGCGCTGGCTGACTCACTGCGTAAAATTGGCCTGTTCTTTGGTATTGAAGATCGTGCCGAGCAGATCATCGCCGAAGAGACTGCCCGCTGGCAGCCTGAGCTTGACTGGTATAAAGAACGTCTGCGCGGCAAAAAAGTGTGCTTGTGGCCAGGCGGTTCGAAATTGTGGCACTGGGCGAATGCCATTCAGGAAGAGATGGGTGTGAAAGTGGTGTCAGTTTACACCAAGTTCGGCCATCAGGGCGATATGGAAAAAGGTATCTCCCGTTGTGGCGAGGGGGCACTGGCCATTGACGACCCTAACGAACTGGAAGCTCTGGAAGCACTCGACGGACTGAAACCCGACGTGATTTTTACCGGTAAACGTCCTGGCGAAATGGCGAAGAAGGTGAATGTTCCATACCTGAATGCTCATGCTTATCACAATGGGCCTTACAAAGGTTTCGAGGGTTGGGTGCGTTTCGCGCGTGACATTTATAACGCGATTTATTCGCCGATCCACCAACTGGCCATGGTTGATATCAGTAAAGATGAGATCCCGACAGATAAAGGTTTTATCACACGTCGCATGCTGTCGGATAAGAATCTGCCTGAAGCAATCCGGTCATCAACAGAGCTTCGGGAATATACCGGTAAATATGACCCGATTGCTGAATTGCATGAAAAGACCTATCCAGCGTTTACGCGGACTGGCGCTGTTCCGGCTGAAGCCATCGCTGAATAAAGGAGGTCGTCATGGCTTATACACCGAAAAATATGGCTGAACGAAAGTACCAAAAAATTTACACCAGTAACCCATTGAACGATGCAGACCCAGAATCGAAAGAGAAGATTGCGCCACTGGAAAACTACATCATGAAAAACTGTCTCTGGCAGTTCAACTCTCGCGGGTGGGATCGTCGTAAACAGAACGCCGGAATTCTCGGCTTCACTACGCAATTGCTGTGCGATGAAGCGGTCGAAATTACGACGCCACAAGAGAAATGCTACTGGGTCGATGCAGTGTGTCTGGATCGATCCTTCAAAGAGAATTTCTCTTGGATCAAGGCCATGAGTAAGGACGACATTAAAGCCCTGATGAAGCTTCTGCATGCACGCATAGACTGGCTGACTATCGACGGCTCTCTCAACGTCGAACTGACCGTCGTCAACTATTAAGGATACTGCCATGACTTGTGATATCAAGGAAAAAGACCGCGCGGGTACTATTAACCCGATTTTCACCTGCCAACCAGCTGGCGCTCAGTTTGTCAGTATCGGTGTCAAAGATTGTATCGGTCTGGTACATGGTGGTCAGGGTTGCGTAATGTTCGTTCGACTGATCTTTTCTCAGCACTTTAAGGAAAGTTTCGAACTGGCATCGTCATCGCTGCATGAAGATGGCGCAGTATTCGGTGCGCTTAATCGCGTAGAAGAGGGCGTTGATGTGCTGCTTGCCCGTTATCCGCACATCAAAGTGATCCCGATCATTACCACCTGTTCCACCGAGGTTATCGGTGATGATGTTGATGGTGTCATCCGAAAACTGAATGACGGCTTGCTCAAAGAAAAATATCCCGATCGGGAAGTACACCTGATTGCGATTCATACACCGAGCTTTGTCGGCAGTATGATTAGTGGTTATGACGTCGCTGTTCGCGATTTTGTTCGTCATTTTGCGACCAAAACCGAACCTAATGGCAAGATCAATCTGATCACCGGCTGGGTGAACCCTGGCGACGTCAAAGCCCTCAAGCACCTGTTAGGTGAAATGGATATTGATGCCACCGTACTGTTCGAAATCGAAAGCTTCGATTCACCGCTGATGCCCGATGGCAGTGCCATTTCCCATGGCAATACCACCATTGATGATTTGCGCAGCACGGCCAACGCGGTTGGCACCATTGCGCTGAATCGTTATGAAGGCGCTAAAGCGGCAGAGTGGCTGCAGAGTGAATTTGACATTCCGGCGATCATCGGGCCAACACCGATTGGCATCCGCAATACCGACACTTTCCTGCAAAACCTGAAAAAGATGACGGGCAAACCCATTCCGCCATCACTGGTTGAGCAGCGAGGTGTTGCGATTGATGCGTTAACCGATATTACACACATGTTCCTGGCTGGAAAAAAGGTCGCCATTTATGGCAACCCTGATCTGGTGATCGGGCTTGCCGAGTTCTGTATTGATCTGGAGATGAAGCCGGTTCTGCTGCTGCTCGGTGACGATAATGTGTACTACAAAGAAGACTCTCGTTTACTGGCTCTGAAAGAGAATGTCGACTGGGACATGGAAGTGATCACCAATGCCGATTTCTGGGAACTGGAAGATCGCATCAAAAATAAAGGCCTTGAGCTTGATCTGATCCTGGGTCATTCAAAGGGCCGTTTTGTTGCAATTGATAATGACATTCCTATGTTCCGGGTTGGTTTCCCAACCTATGACCGTGCTGGCATGTATCGTCATCCGGTTGTGGGTTATGAAGGGGCTATTTGGCCTGGCAGAGCAAATGGCGAATACCATATTTACCGACATGGAACATAAGAAAAATAAAGAGTGGATTCTCAACGTTTGGTGATATTCACCTCGGATCCTGAATATTCAGGATCCATTTTTCTCAGGAATAATATATGGCTGACATGATAAGCACTGTATTTGAAACAAATGAAGAGCGGTTCCAGCGTTGTTATTTAGAGGCGAGGGGCTATCATTGGCGTGCAAATAAATTTCATGATGAAAAACAAAGAGTCAGCCTGATATTTAATGTCGCTGCTATGGCCATAGAATCATACCTGATTGCATTGTGTGCTTTTCATAATGTCATGCCATTTAATCACAGCTATCGCTGTCTGATGTTTGATGTCAAAAAAATAGAGACAATTTCAGCAGAGTTAGAAAAACAGATCACCGATCTGGATAAGATATTCGGCATTTGCTCGCTGGATAACTATTTTCATGGCGACCCTACAGCCGATGACATGCTGAATAGTTTGGATGTGTGTGAAAAGATTTATAATATCTTCTTGAAAAAACAACTCAATATTAACGATATCTACAGCGTAACTGTTAAGGAATAATATGAATAATCTTCATGGAAGTAATAGCATGGGTGGTCATCCACATGGAATGATGCGACGAGATGACAGAGAAATTACTGATCGTAATGAAATCGACGATATCATTAATTCATCGAAAGTAATGTATTTATCTCTGGCTGATAACAACACACCATTCTGTGTGCCAGTGTTCTACGCCTATGATGGTCAGTATCTCTATTTTCACTCTGCAAAGGCAGGGTCTAAAATTGATATTTTAAATAAAAACAATCAGGTCTGCTTTGTCATTTCCACACAACAAGATGTGATAGAAAGTGATCTGGCCTGTAACTTTGAAGCAAAACATAAAACGGTTATTGGTACTGGATTAGCGAGCTTTACTGAGAGCAAAGAAGAGAAAATAGCTGTTCTCGATAAAATCGTCGGATTATTTACAACCAAAAAATTTGATTACCCTGATGCAAATTTAAAATCAACATTGGTTGTAAAAATAGCCATTGAATCAGTAAAGGGGAAAAAACATGGTTTTTAAATCTTAAATTAAGAAATACTAATTCTTAGTGTAGAGGCTATTACTATGAAGATTGCAGTCTATGTTGACTCTTTTGGAAATTCCGCAGATATTTTCGGAAAAGGTCACATCGAGGTGTTTGAAAAACATGCAGGGTGCTGGCATAAATTTCAACAGCAGGAATTTGATGTGAATGAAGAGATGAATCTGGATGAAATAAGGAGCAGTGCTTTTAATTTATCCGAAAAAACTAGCTGACTGCAGAGTGCTGGTATTGAAATCAATACCCGGTGTGTTACAGGCTTTTTTTGAGGGGTGTGGTTTTAAATTATGGAAAATGACAGGAGCACCGGATACGCATTTTGATTTTATTGAAGATTACCACTTCAAAAAAGAAGCATCGGGCAAAGAGTGTTATGAGCTTTTTACTGAAGAAAAAAAAGGTATATTTACAGTCGATATGAATAAATTATTGACCAATAACAAAGCGCTGACATCACGTTCTTTACTCATACCATTTATTAAAAATAATCAATTCTTAAAGTTAAGTGTGGTATGTAATCATATTCCGAAATGGTTTACAAAAGAATTGCCTGCATTAGGCTTTGACTGGACGGAAGAAAAACTAAGCTCTGGGTTAATCATCGCATCGATAGAACCCGATGATACATAAATGAACATTTCTTAATTTAACTGTTCATTTATGTAACCTTCAATTGCGGCATTATGCAGCATTAATAGTTAAGTAATGATAAATAATGATAAAACACCTTATTTTTTAGAGTTGTTTGTCATTCAAAATCTATTTGTTCTACTTGTAAATGTGTGGCATTTATTTTGTAAGAGATATAAAGTGAGTATCTGATAGGAGAATCTAATGAATTATCATAAAAACATTATAAGAGAGACGGACTATCCTATTTCGTTCTATCTGGAGGATATCCTTTATTCATTACCTATCAATTCAGAATCCTTAGCCTTGTGGGTTTTTCTTAAAAGAGCATTTCTTTGTTTTTTTATCTATAATAGCAGTGTTGCTTATCCACATATATGCAGTCTCGTTGTTTAACTCTGACACTTCTCATATTGATCTGGATAAGGAGGTCGCGTTAGAAATGAGCGTCATCAATTTGAATCAATTAAGTGGTGAGGTTATAGAGAAAAGCGAAGAGACACGAGCTCAACAAATTAATCCAGTTAAGTCAGAAATTGCCCCTATTACTACCAATAAAACAAAGAACAATAAGTTAAAGAAAGTAAATAATAAATTACCAAAACCTGTAGTTATCTCTAAGAAACCCGTTCTCCAAAAAAAAATACTCAGAGCAAAAAAAAAATAGTTAACCCTGTTGAACATCAAGACATTAAAATTGCAAGCACTAATAACAAAAAGAGCAACATGTCATACATAACAAAACCTAAACTTGATGCGAACTATTTGCATAACCCTAAACCTGAATACCCCGACTTATCTATCCGGCTACATGAAGAGGGCATTGTGATGCTTAAGGTGTTTGTTTCTTCATCTGGGTTTGCCGGGCGCGTTCTTATAGAAAAAAGTAGTGGTTTTGAGCGTCTGGATAATTCCGCACTGCTGGTTGTAAAAAAATGGCGATTTATTGCAGCAAAACAAGGAGAAGAGAATATCTCTTCGTGGGTTGTTGTTCCTGTCAGCTTCAAATTAGAGGATGAATAAATGGATTTATTAACTCAATTACTCATTGATAGATTGGACCAGATTCATATTGTACCCACTGGTGCAGGGTTTGGTGCACTCCTTATTCTTATCGTTATGTCATTAATTTTGTTGGTATGAAATTATTCATCGAATTGCGTGTCGACTATTCCGCTACATTCATTACCGCAATGCGATAAAGAAATTCAGCTCTTTAGAAAAAAGACAATATTTCCCTTCATTTTCAGAGAGTTTAACAGAAGGAACATTAAAACGGCTCAGTCTGTTTACTTGGAGCAGTTGGCAAAAAGTCTCACTTCAAAATATGACCAAACCCGAAGATCGTAATTCCATAATGGTGAGTTTAATACAAAATCAATTGGATAAAGAGCGTCTGCAGCTTGAATCAGGTTTAACCTTACTCGCGTGTATTGGTGCATGTGCGCCTTTTGTCGGTTTATTTGGAACGGTATGGGGGATATACCATGCATTACAAGCCATTGGCAGCCAAGGATCATCGAGCCTGGAGCAGGTCGCTGGCCCAGTGGGAGAAGCGCTCGTAATGACAGGTATTGGGTTGCTGGTCGCGTTACCCGCTGTTTTTGCTTATAACGCGTTTATTCGATTAAACCGTTGTGAGTTCGCGCAGTTAGACAGTTTTGCGCATGAATTAATATTGTTGATTGTGCATGACATTTCGCTAAAAAACAGCTCTTCCCAACAAGGTGAGTCATTTTCGTTACCAAATATCGATCATTCTGATAAACAAGGGGAATTATTATGAGTTTTGGCACTCGGAATCATAATAATGACTCGCCAATGGCAGAGATCAACATGGTGCCGATGATCGATATTATGTTGGTTTTATTAATTGTATTTATGATCACTGCACCATTAATGACACATTCAGTTAAGTTGCAATTACCGCAAGCAAGCAGTCAATTAAATAATGAACAAATTAAAAAAGTGTTCATTTCAATTGATGAAGCGGGAAAGTATTATGTTGATAATAAGTTGATGGATAAAAACACGTTATCGACCACGCTGGGTGGTTTTAGCAAACAGACCGAACTACCAGAAATTCAGCTGTATGCTGATCAATCAACCTCATATTCATATGTTGCTGAATTATTAAGTTTATTATCAGAGCAAGGATTACATAAAATTGCTTTCGTCACTCAGCCTGAGAATAAATGAAATAATGTAAGAAATAAGAAAAAGCACTGACATATTCAGTGCTTTTTCTTTAGTGGTAGTGATTTAGGCGGGCACAAAAACAGTATGACCTACCGCGTTTATTGCCTTCACGTTCACATCATACAAATGTTGAATGGGTGGCTGGCGTAATAACTGATCTAGGAACGCCTGCTTGTTCAATTATTCCGTTAATGAGTAAAGCGACTTTGGTAGATGCACGAAGTGCATGTTCGGGGTGATGTGTGGTCATCAGAATACCGAAACCAGCAGCTACGAGTTTCTGTAATGTGTCTAACAGCCGAAACTGATTGCCATAATCCAACCCGGTAATGGGTTCATCCATGATAAAGATGCGAGCGCCTTGTGCTAAAGCGCGGGCAATCAGCACTAATTGGCGTTCTCCGCCGGGATAACTCGGTATAAGCCCGTCGACTCAAATGGTTGATTCGCAATTGTGTTATCGCTGCGTGCGCGGCATCTCTGTCTTCTTGTGTCGGTGAGCGAAAAATTCCGGAATGGGGGATGCGGCCTAAGGTGACCACTTCTTCCACCAGATAGGGAAAAGGGGGAATATGCGACTGCGGTACATAAGCAATGTGCTGCGCCAATTCACGGCGTGAGAAATTAGCTAACGGTGCCTCATTCAGCAGAACCTGACCATTTGACGGCTTAAGAAAACCCTGCATCAATTTTAGCAGCGTCGTTTTACCCGCCCCGTTTTTCCCCAGCAGTGAAACCAGTTCACCTTGTTTTACCGATAATGAAACACCGCGTAATACCGAGTGGCCTTTATAGGCATAAGACACATTGTCTGCGTTCAGTTCAGTGAGATCATCCATATCAATTCCACCCTCTGCGTGAGCGTTTTAATACCATCAGGAAAGCAGGTATGCCTAAAATCTCGGTGACGATACCAATCGGGATTTCACTGTCGGCAATACAGCGGGAAACACAGTCTGCGAGGATCAAAAAAGTAGCGCCGAGAATGATGCTGGCAGGTAATACCCGGCTATTCGCTGGGCCAAGCATCATTCTGACAATATGCGGAATCAATAAACCGACCCAGCCAATGGTGCCGGCGATAGAGACGGTTAAAGCAGAAATCATGGTTGTTACTGCAATGATGCTGTAACGCACCCAGGTTACCGGAATACCTAATGATCGCGCTTCATCGTCACCCATGGAGAGGGCATCAAGCATTCGGCCACAACAGGCAATCAGCAGAATTCCTGCGATCAATGGTCCACCAAACGTCAGTACTTGCGGTAAATCGGCCAGCGCCAGATTACCCATCAGCCAATAAACAATGGATGGCAATACATTCAGCGGGTCGGCTACGTATTTAATCACCGACAATAATGATGAAAACAGTGCACTGCCGATCATGCCGCCTAGCACCAACATCACCATCGACGATTGGCCGAACACATTAGCAATCAACACACTGGCAAACACCGCGACAAGCCCCATAGAGAAAGCCAGCCCCTGAATAACAGCCCAACTGCAACCAAACAGAATACCGAGTGCGGCACCAAACGCGGCACCACTTTGCACACCTAACAGCCCCGGTGAAACTAATGGGTTACGGAACACAGCCTGAAATGCCGCACCGGAAACTGAAAGCGTTGATCCAACCAACATCGCAACCAGAATACGAGGTAAACGAATATCGATTAATACATTATGTAAGGTGTCGAATTGCTCGTTATCCATGACATTGAAGCCCATCCAATGCAGGAAGAAGCGAATGATTTCCTGTGGGCTGGTCGGATATTTGCCGATAGAAAATGCCAGTAATATGGCCGTAAGCAGCCCGCATAAAAGCAGACTGTACCAGGTTAACCACTGAAACCAGCGCCGGGTTCCAGTGATAGGTAAATCAATACAAGAGCTGGCAGATGCATCCATAACAGACTCCGTTAGCTGGTTTTATTCAGCAGTTTGTTGATAGCCGTTTTATCCAGCTCCACTTGAAAAAAGAGTTGGTAAAAATCATGTGTCTCTTTTTCTAAATTGATGGGGTAAACAGTTGGGTAGAGTTTGTTGGCTAACCATTGCCCCCCCATTACACGCATAAATGATGGTGGGCGATCAAACCAGTTAAACGGCAGGGAAGGGATGGAGTAAACTTTGTGTGCCTTGACCGCTTTCAGTTTGGCCCACCGCGGATCGTTATTGATCAGATCGGTGGTTGCCGGGAAACGGGTAACAATGACATCCGGATCAATTTTCAGCAGGGTTTCCATGCCCGCAGTGACATTGCTGGATTCAATGTCTGCCGGTACAGCCGTTGCCGGAGGTAAGTCACTACAAGCCAGCGCGTTTACGGCTCCGGCCAGCCGAATGACTTCCGCCCGATCAGCTTCGCCACACTGTGATGTCAGACCATCCATCGATTCTGCGTAATAGACGCGGGTTTTGTCTTTGGCTGGAATCATTGAAACGGTTTTTGCCAGTTTGGCACTGGTGGTTTCAATATATTCAGCAAGTTTTTCCCCGCGTTCTGCTTTGCCTAAGACTTTACCCAGAAAACGGAAGGTGGCGGGGTAGTCGCTGAGTTTATCAACGCCCACTAAGACAGCAGGAACATTCACTCGACTCAGTTGTTTTAATTGTTCCCGTTGAAAAGCCGGGGTATTCCACCCCACGGCTAAATCAATTTTTGCGGCTTTGACCTGTTCCAGATTCATATCTTGCCCAACCGACATTTGCGGCAATTTTCGAACTGGCGTTGGTAAATAAGCCATATATTCTGGTTTTAATTTAAACGGGTGGGGTAACCCTACCAATTTTTCAGGTGCCAATGCGGTGACAATGGCAAATGAGTGCGAAAAGGTATAGACCCGATCG
>NZ_OY781376.1 GCF_963676665.1 uncultured Tolumonas sp. | reverse complement strand
TTTTACATCCGCAGCATATAAAGGCATGCAAACACCTGCAGCCAGCAACAAAGCAGCAATTTTGCTCATTCCTGTTTTCATCAATTAGCTCCCTATTTTAATTAATATGCAGACTGATTCACGGCTGCCGTTTCTTCCGCGATCTGTAATCCAGCGCGGCTCATACCTTTAAATTCCGGCATCAATGAAATCAGCTTACGGCTGTACTCATGCTGTGGTGACACAAACAGATCTTCTGTTTTCGCCACTTCCAACAAAGTTCCTTTTTGCATCACACCAATACGGTCACACATCTGGCGGATCACCGGCAAATCGTGACTGATAAACAGCATGGTGAGTTTGAGTTCCTGCTGCAGATCTTTCAGCAGATTGAGGATCTGTGCTTGTACCGACACATCCAATGCCGATGTCGGTTCATCACAAATCAACAAACGAGGACGCGTCGCCAGCGCACGTGCAATCGAAATACGCTGACGCTGACCACCAGAGAATTCATGCGGATATTTCACACCCGCTTTGCGACCAAGCCCAACGTGATCGAGCAGGTCACCGACGATCTCTTGCACCTGACGCTCATTTTCCGCCAGATTGTGGAAGCGGATCGGCTCAGCAATAATATCGGCCACTTTCATACGTGGGTTCAGTGAAGAATATGGGTTTTGGAACACCATCTGCATTTGACGGCGGAACGGACGACGCTCTTTTTCACTTTTCAGCGCAGTCAGGTCAATGCCTTCAAAAATAACTTTCCCTTCATGTGGCGGATACAAACCGGTGATCACGCGAGCAATCGTTGATTTACCTGAACCAGATTCCCCAACCAGACCGAAGGTTTCACCTTCCTGAATTTCAAAGCTGACATGATTGTTCGCCTGCACGTATTCACGTCGCGATGGGAACATGGAATCTTTGGTCAGAAAACGCAGGCTGACATTATCGACCTGCAGCAAGGCACCGCTGTAATCACGTTGTTCCTGACGTTGACCCAACCAATGCGTTTTCAGATCGATCGAATGCAGTGGTTCTGCCGATTCAATATAAGAAACTAGCGGGAAACGCACTAGTTTCACATCAGAACGTGGCACAGCCGAAATCAGACTCTGTGTATACGGATGTTTCGGTGCACCCAGCACCTGTTCCGTTGTGCCGATTTCAACTAAATCACCACGATACATCACAGCGACACGATCGGTGATGTTCGACACCACACCCATGTCGTGTGTGACCAGCATGCAACCAACCTGACGCTCTTTACACAGTTTACGAATCAACTGCAGGATCTGATCCTGAATAGAAACATCCAATGCCGTAGTTGGCTCATCAGCAATGATCAAATCAGGGTCGCAAGACAGAGCAATAGCAATCACCACACGCTGACGCATGCCACCGGAAAACTGATGCGGATATTGTTTAATCCGCAGTTCCGGTTGTGGAATACCGACTGATTCCATTAACTCTAAGGCTTTTTCATAAGCTTCGTCGGCTTTCAGTTCGGTATTCGCCAGCATGGTTTCGACCAATTGCTGCTCTACCGTGAAAAGCGGATTGAGTGAAGTCATCGGGTCTTGAAAAATGAAACCGATCTTCGCGCCACGGATCTCGCGGATCGCATCGGGCGCCAGGCCAGAGATTTTTTCACCATTCAGGAAAACATCGCCACGCGCGATGCGACCAGGTGGACTTAGCAAATCAATGACCGCATTGCCGATGGTTGATTTACCTGCGCCTGACTCACCAACTACACCCAGGATCTCGCCTTTTTCAATTGAGAATGACAGATCTTTCACTGCCGCCATCACGCCATGACGCGAAGGATATTCAATTCTTAAATTTCTGACTTCCAGCAGGGACATCCGTCAACCTCTAATCTTGCAACGAAAAACACTGTATTCGGAGACCAGAAGTGCACACTTCGGGCCAAGATAAGCGATCTATCTTATAAGGAAGATAAATTCATAGAAACAACAAATAACAGGATTAGATTCCATAAGATTAGCTATCTCACAGAATTAAATAAAAATGATGATAAATTGCGTTTTTTTAAGACAAGAAACATAAAACAGCGTTTTAAGTTAATAATTTAGAGAGCAATGATTGAATCCAAATTGCTTTTTACGAAAACTATTAACCATTAAAAAACATATTTGTAACGTATCAATCATAATACTCAGAATAAAAATGAGCTATTTTAGTGCAACCGTTTTTAGATCGAACACTTGATCTATTAACTACTGAGCAAATCAGGGCGGGAGCATACTTTGCTCAAATTATAACCCAAAGAATATTTGTGCCCGATAATCATCGCTCCATCCTGCTTTTTTAAGCTTGCTTCGTTGACTCGGTGCGCCGCAATCGCATTGCTGCAACATGTTCATGACGAAGCGTCTAAATAAAGCTATATTTTCCACGGCACCATCTAATGCTATTCTCGACTTATCTTCCTTAAATACAACATCTAACACGTAGTGTTGACTATTTTCGATACGCCAATGTTGCCGAATATAATGCCCGATAAGTTTGTTGTTTGGCGACAGTGAACTGATGTAATAGGATGTCTCAACTGTGCCTTTACCATTGCTCAGACGATGTCGCTCCACAGCGATAATACTTCGGACTGTTGGCCACTTATCTTTAAGCTCTTCTGGCAATTTCGCTTTTAACTGGAAAACATACCGTCTTTCTTTTCGTCCATGATGTTCTTGCTTGATTTCCGTGACGACTTTTTCCTTTTGAGCATCAAAGACAGCTTGAAATTGCGATACAACCGCTTCTCGTAGTTTAGGTTGGTTATTTTTTACCTGAACGACAACGTGAGCTTTTTTCTCTGCAATTTTTTCCAATGTTTCTCGCTGATAATGAAGCGCATCGACGGTGATGATGCTTCCTTTAACATTAAGAATATCAATCAATTGCCTAACCACGTTAATTTCACCGTTTTTTGTTTCGGTCGGCTTTTGGCTAAGAACAAGTCCTCGTTCGGTATCGTAAGCGGTGACTAATTGCAATGCCGTCTTTTTGTCGTTTCGGTATGAACCTCGTAATACTTTTCCATCAAAAGCGATCACGGGTTTGTGCTGAGTGGTTCTTTGTTCATTAACCCACTGTGCTAATGCTTCAAGCAACGATTCGGCGACGACAGCTCTAAGAATGCGAGCGATAGTATGGCGACGGGGAATACCATTGATGAAAGGACGATACTTTTTCAACCAAGCAAGTTTTTCTTCACCATATATTTCAATGTCTTGCCAGCCTTCACAACCTGAAGCAAGGGCACTGATAACAAGGAACATAACATCAATAAGATCATGCTTTTGATTTATATTTGAGCGAGTGTCTTCAATAACAGAGAGATGGTCAATTAGACTCAAAATACTGGCCAGTACGTGGAATTTTGCCTATTAGATCAAATTTGTTAACAAAGTGCGATCCCGCCCTGCTGAGCAAATCCAACGGATCGGGGATTGAAGCATTAACATATAAAACATCAATATCAGATAACGAAATATCAGTTCCCGCTCTTTCTATTAATAGTGGCTGTGACCCATCCATATTCTGAAGAATTAAAGCCAATGTGTTATCGACAGCATCCAACACAGCAGCATGATCAATAGGTATTGTATTACTTATATTTTCTGTGTTTCCAGCATGCACATGCGAACATCTAGTATCAAGATCAATGCGAAAAATCGAACGTAATAAAAAACCCTCTATCTGACTGGATTAAATAGAGGGTTTATAAGCTCAATTTATATCTAACGTTAATTTTCGTGTATGAATTGATACTCTTTCTTCGGTGCTGTCGTTCCTGTCGTTAATGTTGTACCTGTCACTATAGTTCCATTGAGATCGCCAGGACCACCAAGCAAACGTATTTTCTTATCACTACCTACGTAAGTAGAAAGATTTTCAATAAGCAAGTTATTGGTACTTTTGAACGGATATGAACCGGAATAAGTGCCATAGTGCATGTTGATTGAGTAAACACGTGTAGTCCCAATAGATGAACCTAATGTACAAACATCCTGACTTTGTGAAGCTTCTGGTAAAAAAGAACTGAAGTACAACGTTCCGTCTACCACAGCACCAGAACCAAACACCTTTTCACCAGTTCCACTCAGCCAGTACACCCACCCACTGGATCCTGTTAACCCAGCTAATACATCTGAATCTGATGTATTAGGCATAGTCGTAATGTCATATAAGTTGCTTATCTGTATAGCTGAAGGTTTAGTCGAAGCCGCTAGATAGGATCCAAGCTGATAATCCCTCAACATGAAATATGCATTTTTGACAATTTTCTCAGATGCGGGATATTCCCTGTCCCCACTACCAAGCAATACAGCATCAAAAGGAATCTCTGAATATGAATATGTAGAATCGTTATTTTTTATAATTTTTTTATTGATTGTCCGAACCACCATCGGAGCATTAAAGAAACGACGATCCTGATTCGCAACACTATCACTACCCAATGTCGCGAATTTAAAGAACGACCATTTGGTTTTATCTGTAGAGCCCATATCCATACGCCACACATTTCCTCCTGTATCGGTAGCGTATAATCTATCAGTTACTCCATCTCCATCACCATCGACTAAGGCAACACCTCCTGGCATACTATCAACCATATATTGATTATTCAGATTAGTTGAGGATGCCGCATCTGGTGAAACTTTAAACTTCAATACGCCAGTATCCGCATCAACAATATAAATTGCATTTCCAATAGCCGTAGTACCCGAACCAGTATAACCACCACTAAATATAACCACCGGATTTATTTCACCAGGTATTTTGGTTACTTGTGGTGTTGACCATGTATAACCTAAACGATCAAAACCTGTTGTTGTTCCACCAGTAATAGTCCATTTAAGTGATGGTGAATTAGGATTAGTGACATTAAGCGCATAATAACTACGCCCCCCTTGACGCTGCCCAATAAAAATCCAAGCTTTATCACCACTACCACTACTGGTAATAAGGCCGTCATTATTACTATCAACCACATAACTCACCGGATTTCCATCAAGACCGTATATATGTGAGTTAACAGAATCATTTTCACGTAACGTATTCTGATTTTTAAGTAACGGATATGGAATAAATGCCCATGATTCATCAACTGTTGTATCTGAATCTTTAAACATATGTAGAAAACCTGCATTTGTCCCAACCAAGATCCGTAGATCAGGTATGGTTTCTCCAGATGCTTGTCCATAATTAATAACTAATGGCTTGCTGTGCATCATATCCGCCAATATTGTTTTCCTGTTTATTGTTACATCTACACCATCGACATCTTTACCAAGAATCCAGTTTATTTGGGCATCAATTTGTGTACTGTCTGCAACATCTAAATCTGTGACTAATTGTGTTGTGCTGCCAGAAATAGAAAGCAGATTTGTTTTATTCAACGCACTGAGTGTGGTTCCATTGTTAGTATATAAAGTCCTACTGGTTTTATTGCTCAGCATACCTTGCACACCACCTTTTTCAATAGATCCACCATCATTAATATCTGTGGACCATACAGTTGTCGCTGTAGATAATATTTTTCCTTCACTCGATATAGCCGCAACATCATTTTTATCTACGATATAACCTTTCGTGTCAGAGTATTTTAATTTCTTAATATTACCAACCCAGGCAGGACCTTCACCAGGAACAAATATTGAATAATATAAGTTATTTAAATATTGAGAGCGGTCTAACGTACTGCTTGCTGTTGTTGGAGCCAGCATTGAATATTGCCCACTTAAAATATCAATCAGAATATTCCGTAATGCGTCTCCCAACGCTGTTGCATCTGCAGCGCCATAATATTTACCGCCACCTTGTGTAGCAGTTGCTGTCAGTAATGCTTGTGCATTAACCATTGCATCATTACCAAACCCAATAGTATAGGTAGTGACAGTTTGATTATTACTTAATGAGGCATTTTGATCTTTGTTTTTCAAGTACCCTGCCAATGATGGTAAATAACTGGTTCTTGTCACACCATTTTCAGAGTAATTCATTGACTTACCCCAATCTGCCAGCTCTGCAGTTGTGAGTTTTGTGTTATTTATATATTCTGAGGTTATCAATGAATTTGCAGCTGTATCATGTGTTGGTTCACCATCTGTAATTAATATGATATAGCCATGATTATGACAGCTATCAAAAGGCGTTTTATATTGAGTTAAACCAGTTAACATCGCAGTTGGATCATAAGGTGGTGTACCATTCCATTTTCCTTTCCATACGCTACCGCCCTGCCAATAGTGTGCCACTTCATAGAAGGTTTCAGATAACGGAGTCCATGTTTCAGCCGATAAGCTATTTACAGTATCAATCAGTGCTTGCCGATAACCCGCATTAGTGTCAGTTGTATTCGCAGTATCGTTAACATTTTTTGATGCAAAAACAATACGTCCACCATCATCCGTGCCCGGTGTATTACTAGAATTAGTATTCATATTAAAGGTTGTTAAACCATAATCAACTGACGGTGTCGATGTAATAAGATCGGTTATGGTCTTTTGAGCAACAGCAAGACGGGTGCTAGTTTGAATACGTCCAGTGTAATACCAGTCAACATAATCGCTGGTATATAAATAACTCGCTGAGGCACTGGAAAAATTAGCTTTCGTACCAGTATTTCCATATGCTGCATTCATTGTATTAAATGAACCATTTAACGGATAACCTGAAACAGAAGATAAACCTGGATTTGCCATATCGGGTTTATTAATATCAGCTTGACAATCTACATACGCACTAGAATTGGTTGTTAAATCTTGCCAACGCCATTTATTTCCTGATTTTTGAAGACTACGGAAATGATCAGCATAGAAACCAACAGAGTTAAGCGCTGTAAGTGAAGAATTACAATTATTATATTGAGTAAGGAAATATTGTGATGACGAAGACCGTGGTACCGTACCATCTGTAGACCAATATATCTTGGTATATGTTGTTGTAGGGGTGAATGGTACCGATGCGTCAACGGAACTATCCATGCTTATAGAGTTATCAAAAATAATCATGACTCTAGGCTGAACACCCGCCTGAGTACTTAAATCAAGAACATATAATTCGGTATCATCAGCCCGAACGGAAGCAGTTTGCATTACAAAACTGAATATTACACCGACTAGGATGGCTTTAAGATACGCACTCATATTAACCTCCTTAGCCACCACTATTTGATAACAATGGTTGCTCAATATTAAGGGTCATCTGTAACCAACCCATATTACCTTTAGCAAAGGTGGTGCTATTATCAGCATCAACATAACGACAAGTCTTGATAACAGAATCACTATTTGCATTAAACCGTCGTTTACAAGTGACTTCTGCCCTTAATAGTAAAGGAATGACATTACCAGAACCGGTAGTAACACTACTCGATGCCGGCATCGTAGATAATGTCCCCGCTAGATTATTAATCACCATGACTTCTTGCATAATTCCCGTTAAAGTCTGCTCAGCACTATTCCTATCTGTAATTGCACCAATCATTTTTAGATCTTCTCGCGCCCATTGCATAACGGACACTGCAATTAACGTTAGTGGAAGAATGAGAATTAATGCAACTGCCAG
>NZ_OY781375.1 GCF_963676665.1 uncultured Tolumonas sp. | reverse complement strand
GACTTTAGAGAAACGATCAACACGGCTGTTGCTCGGTTTTCCATATGGATTACTTGGGAACGGGTTAAATGGGATCAGATTGATCTTGCTTGGGGTGTCTTTTAACAGCTCGGCCAATTCCCGCGCATGTTCCATGTCATCGTTGACATGATCAAGCAATACATACTCAACGGTAACACGACCATGGTTTGCATTCGATTTGCTTAGATAACGCTGCACAGAGCCAGGAATTCCTGAATGTTATATTTGTCATTTATCGGCATGATTTCTGAACGCAGTTTGTCGTTTGGCGCATGTAAAGAAATCGCCAACGCAACGTCGATCATGTCACCCAATTTATCTAACGCAGGTACGACTCCGGATGTTGAAACAGTCACACGACGTTTCGATAACCCGAAGCCATAATCTTCCATCATTAAGCTAAGAGCAGGAACTAAATTAGACAAATTCAGCAAAGGTTCACCCATACCCATCATCACGACGTGGTGATGACACGTTTGCCGGTATCTTTAGGAAAGCCAACCACCTGCGCCGCACGCCATACCTGACCAATAATTTCTGACACGGTAAGGTTACGGTTAAAGCCTTGTTGCCCGGTTGAGCAGAATTTACATTCCAAAGCACAACCAACCTGCGAAGAAACACACAATGTTGCGCGATCTTCTTCAGGGATAAACACTGTTTCAACTTCCTGATCACCAACTCGCATCGCCCATTTAATAGTGCCATCGGCGGAACGTTGCTCGGTGCTGATTTCAGGTGCACGAATTTCAGCAATACGTGATAATTTTTCACGTAAGGCTTTATTCACATTAGTCATCTGTGAAAAATCATCACAACGAAATGGTAGATCCACTTCATGATTTGATCGGCACGAAATGCTTTTTCGCCCAATTCATCGGCAAAAAATGCACGTAATGCGTTACGATCAAAATCCAGCAGATTAACTTTATTTTCGCTCATGGATGCCTCAGAGACCTGTAGAGAAGGGCGCGGATTGTACAAAGTTTAACGAAGAAGACCAGCACTGGAAGCATACGGATTGGTTGTTTTTTGTTCACCACATTATTTCATATTTTGCCCACCGGCAGCTGCGTCATTTTTTCGACTGTTTAATTTGGCATGCTGTTGCTGATGTATAACAATGATTATGTTGACGTTCTATTGTCATAACACCACTCAGAATGCATATTGCATAAAATAATTTTGCTATCATAGGGTTACACCATCGCTGACGCACCCGTAAAGGACTAAATAATGTTTAATGATAAAACTATTCTGATAACAGGTGGCACCGGTTCTTTCGGAAAAAATTCATAGCCACTGTTTTAGCCCACTATCAGCCGAAAAAACTGATCGTCTATTCCAGAGATGAACTGAAACAATTTGAAATGCAGCAAGTGTTTAATCAACCCTGCATGCGTTATTTATCGGTGATGTTCGCGATGCCCAACGGTTAGACATGGCTATGCGTGGCGTTGATTATGTGGTTCACGCTGCAGCACTGAAACAAGTTCCGGCGGCAGAATATAACCCGATGGAGTGCATTAAAACCAATGTGGGTGGCGCGGAAAATGTTATTCAGGCAGCGCTGAATAATGGTGTTCAAAAAGTCATTGCGCTTTCTACTGATAAAGCTGCGAACCCAGTCAATTTATACGGAGCAACCAAGCTTTGTTCTGATAAATTATTTGTTGCCGCAAATAATATGGCAGGGAATAACCCTACGATTTTCTCTGTAGTCCGTTACGGCAATGTGGTCGGCTCCCGTGGATCAGTGGTTCCTTTCTTCGATAAACTTATTAAAAGTGGAGCCGAAAGCCTTCCGATCACTCATGCAGAAATGACCCGATTCTGGATCACGCTTCAACAAGGTGTCGATTTCGTAATGGATAATTTTAAGCGCATGAAAGGTGGCGAGTTGTTTGTTCCTAAAATTCCATCTGTGCGTATAGTTGATCTGGCAAAATCAATGGCACCAGATTTGCCTCACGAAATCGTGGGTATTCGTCCCGGTGAAAAATTACATGAAATAATGTGCCCGGCTGATGATTCATATCATACGATTGAGTTCAAAGATTATTATGTAATCACCCCCTCCATCACCTTCTCTTCACGCAATAATGATTTTGCCGTTAATGCACTTGGTGAACATGGTGTACCTGTAGCACAAGGTTTGAATACAATTCGCTAAATAATCAGCATTTCCTGACGATAACAGAATTACAAGCAATGAATCAGCAGGTGTTAACTGAATGATCCCTTATGCCGGCAAGCTATTTCCGAGGAAGATATAGACGCTGTTGTAGCTGTTTTAAAATCAGACTTTCTGACACAAGGCGCTATCGTTCCAGCGTTCGAACAGGCAATAGCCGATTACTGTGATGTGCCCAATGCGGTTGCCTGCTCCAATGGCACCACCGCATTACATCTGGCGTGCGTAGCACTGAATATCGGTTCCGAAGATTTGGTATGGATCTCAGCCATTAGTTTTGTCGCCTCAGCCAATTGCGCCCGTTATTGTGGCGCTGAAGTTGATTTTATTGATGTAGAACCAGAAACCGGAAATTTATCAGTTGATGCGTTGCAAGATAAGTTATTTCAGGCCAGTCAATTAGGACGTATGCCTAAAGCACTGGTGGTTGTTCATCTGGCAGGGCAACCCTGTGATATGGCGGAAATTGCAGCTCTGTGCCGCCCATATGGAATTGCTATTATTGAAGATGCCTGCCATGCATTAGGTGCTCATTACAAAACTAAGCCTGTGGGTTATTGCGAATATTCCGATCTGACTGTATTTAGTTTTCATCCCGTGAAACCGATTACTACAGCAGAAGGCGGGCTGGTTACGACTCGGAATGCAGAGTTGGCAGCCCGTCTGCGTTTATATCGCAGTCATGGTATTACCCGTGAGCCGGCATTGCTGGAACAAACATCTCCCGGTAGCTGGTATTATGAACAACAAGTGCTGGGGTTTAATTACCGACTCACTGACTTACAAGCCGCATTGGGCTTAAGCCAGCTTCAGCGTCTGGATAGTTTTATTACGGCACGCAATCGTCTGGCAAAACGTTATGATGAAAAGCTGAGCGCATTACCACTGACGCCGCTGCTGCAAAAAAACAAGCGTAAAAACGGCTACCACCTGTATGTAATTCGTGTGGCAGAGGAAAAACGAGATCACTTGTTTGCTGAACTTCGTCATGCGGGTATTGGCGTGAATGTGCATTACATTCCTATCCCTGCACAGCCGTATTACCGGGCATTAGGTTTTTATCCTGCTAATTATCCCGGTGCACAGGCATATTATTCCAGCGCTATTACACTGCCTTTATTTACCGAACTGAGTGAAGCACAACAAGATGAAGTAGTGCATCAACTGGAACGCTTGTTATGAAACTAGCGTTAGGAACTGCACAGTTTGGCCTGGATTATGGCATCAGCAATACAGTAGGTAAGGTTTCAGACCATGAGCTGCAACAAATATTACGACTAGCTGATGAGGCAGGAATTAGACTACTAGATACCGCACAAGCTTATGGTGATGCCGAATCTCGCTTGGGGCAATTCATTAGCAATAACTTTCAGGTCATCAGTAAATTGGCTCCGGGAACAACGGCGGCCACAGCGCGGACAGCAGTTCTACATAGCCTAAATCAACTGAAACAACCAAGTCTGTATGGCCTGATGCTACACCGAACTCAGGATTATTCCGCAGAACTCTGGCAAGAATTGCAGCGCATGCAATCTGCCGGTTTAATTGGCAAGCTCGGCATCTCTGTATATACCCCGGAAGAGCTGGATGAGTGGTATGCCCATAATCCATTACCGTCGTTAGTACAATTGCCAGCGAATTTATTAGATCAGCGGTTTCTGCGTAGCGGCTGGTTAGACCGTCTGAAAGACGCGCAATGTGAAATTCATGTCCGCTCTGTATTTTTACAGGGTCTGCTGCTGATGCCCCCGGCACAGCGCCCTCCCCGCTTTTCTCGCTTTAACGCTAATTTTGGTGCTTTTGATACATTAGCGCAGCAATATGGTCGGTTAACTCTGGCTTTAGCCATCCAGTATGCGATGCCCCAAATTGATCGATTAGTCATTGGCTGCTGCTCAGCAGCTGAATTATCAGACATAGTCAGAGCCTATCAACAGGCACCGATATTGAATACTTCCGAATTAGCATCGCTTATATCTGATGATATTCAGTTACTCAATCCCGCTTTATGGGGGCAATTATGATTTTAGCTATTTTACAGGCAAGACTCAGCTCCAGCCGCTTACCCGGTAAAGTATTAAAACCAATTATGAATAAACCCATGCTGGCTTATCAGCTGGAACGACTGGCGCGTTGTAAAAACATAGATCAATTGATTGTGGCTACCAGCGATCATCCAGAAGATCTGGCCATCGCCGATCTGTGTCAAGAATTGAGCGTCCCCTGTTTTCATGGCCCTTTGGAAGATGTTTTGGCGCGCTTTTATCTGGCAGCAGAAAATTATCAACCAACGCACATTGTGCGCTTAACCGGCGATTGCCCGCTGGCAGATCCTGAATTGATAGATGATTTAATTTCTTATCATGTACAAGGTGGATATGACTACAGCAGTAATTGTCATGTTCACACTTTCCCCGATGGCTTGGATGCTGAGATTTTAACCTATCAATCACTGAAAACGATTTATCAGCAAGCACAGACACCAGCTGAACATGAGCATGTGACTTATTATGTTCATCAGCATAAAGCTGATTTTAATATTGGATTACTGAGTCGAACTCCACCATTGGCTCATTTGCGCTGGACTGTTGATGAACCAGCTGATTTCGAATTAGTTAAACATATTTATGAACGCCTTTATCCGCTTAATCCAAACTTCAGCACCAATGACATTTTGTCTCTTATTGAACGTGAACCAGAGCTCGCCACGCTGAATACACACCATCAGCGGAATGAGGGGTTAGCCCGATCACTGGCCAAGGAATCTCACTCATGAATTCTCGTTATCAGCATTCTCTTGAACTTTCAGCCCGAGCAGAGAAAAGTATTCCGCTCGGTTCTCAAACATTTTCGAAAAGCCGGTTGTGTTTCCCCTATGGTGCCGCGCCGTTATTTATTGAGCGCGGAAACGGTGCTGATGTCTGGGATGTCGATGAAAATAAATACATTGATTTTGCTGGTGGTTTGTTAGCGATCAGTCTCGGTTATTGCGATCCGGACGTTAATGCAGCAGTAATAGAACAACTGAATAAAGGTTCTATTTTTTCCCTGCCCCATCGGCTGGAAACTGAAGTGGCAGAGAAACTGATTGAGCTGATCCCCTGCGCAGAAATGGTTCGTTTTGGCAAAAATGGCACTGATGCGACCTCTGCTTGTATCCGGTTAGCGCGCGCCATTACCAGTCGTGAACATGTGGCTGTCTGCGGTTATCACGGCTGGCAAGACTGGTATATCGGCTCAACGACACGACATCTTGGCGTGCCTGAGAGTGTGCGCGAATTAACGCATAAGTTTGAATACAACAATCTAGATTCGCTAACACAGATCTTCACCGAGCATCCAGATCAAATTGCAGCGGTAATTCTGGAGCCTATGAATGTTGCCTGGCCTGAGCCTGATTTCCTGCTGGGGTTACGTAAGCTATGTGATACACATGGTGCACTACTGATTTTTGATGAGACAATTACCGGTTTTCGCTACCACTTAGGTGGTGCACAAACCCTGTTTGGCGTGACACCGGATCTGGCAGCATTTGGTAAAGGTATGGCAAACGGCTTCCCGATTTCCGCCGTTGTTGGTAAACGCGAATATATGTGTCGCATGGAAGATATCTTCTTCTCCGGTACCTTTGGCGGTGACGCTATTGCACTGGCTGCGGCTAATGCGGTCATCGACAAAATGCGACGACTGGATGTACCGGCCCGCTTGGCCGAACGAGGGCAACGACTCCTTGATGGTTTGAATGCGCTGCTAAAAGAAATTAACGCACCTGATTGGCTTGGTACAGCAGGGCACCCGAGCTGGAGCTTTCTCACTGTAGCTGACTCGCCAAATCACAGTTTATGGCTATTGAAAAGTTATCTGATCCAAGAATTATGTAAACGGGGAATTCTAACCCTGGGGAGCCATAATCTGAACCTTGCGCATACGAATGAACATATCGATTTCCTGCTGGCAACTTACGCCGAAATCTTACCGACTTTAATCAAGCTGGATTCTGCCGGAAAAATCGAGGGTTCATTGGATGGTGAACCTATCCAGCCGGTATTTAAGGTGCGCTGATGCCGGAGCTTTGGATCTTTAGTGAGGGGGATTTGCAGCGAGGTCTGGGGCATATCACTCGCTGTTCTGCCTATGCATCAGCCTGGCAAAAGCAAGATGGTAAAGTTCACTGGGTGGTTGATGGTGATAATGCAGCAAAAAAATTGCTGCATAAGCAATCTGTTATCTGGAGATCATGGCAGCAAGAGTTAATCTCCACACCCCATGATGCGGTTGCAATTGTCGATTCTTATTCTGCAACATCGGATGTACTTAAAAGTATTTCGGATCATTTTGTGCGAGTCATGTATCTGGATGATACCAAGCGATTATCTTATCCCAAGGGGTTGGTAATACATGCTGCACAAGGGGAGAATCAACCTATTGCAGATGATGCTGAGTGGGTATTTGGTGCAGAATGGCAGCCTTTACGTCCTGCGTTCTGGGATCTGCCGCCCAGAACACAGATATCTGATCAGATAGAACGGATCCTAATTCTGATGGGTGGCACTGATATCAGACAATTAACACCAATCATGCATCAGTTGGCTCATAATATTTATCCCCATGCTGAAATTCATACAATTATAAGTAACCACAACACTCTCACTAAACAACCGCAAACCATTCTTCATCATCAGTTAAATGATAAAGAAATCGCTGAATTAATGTGTAATTGCGATATTGCAATTAGTGCAGCCGGACAAACAACCTGCGAACTCGCTCGATGCGGGTTACCTTCAGTTCTGATTGGCGTTGCCGATAATCAAAAAGAACAACTGAAGAAATGGACTGAAGATAATCTCTTTATGTATGGCGGCTGGTGGAATGAGCCTGAATTGATAACCCATGTCTCTTCGAAACTAAAGGCACTTTGTGGTCAAAATACCAGAAAGCAGAGGGCTGCAGCATTACAGCGTCAGATTGACGGGAAAGGCACAATGAGGGCGGTGACATGGCTCAGCCAATGCTAGATCTGCATCAACAATTCCAACTGAAAAACCTGACATTAAAACCATTCAGCAAGTTAAATAATACAGAGATCGAATTGGTCTGGAAAATGCGTAACCATCCGGATATAGCCAAATGGATGGGCAGTGGAGGACAAATTCCTCTGGAAGCACATCAGGCATTTATGGCTCGTCAGTCAATGGAGAATAGTAACTTCAACTACCTGACTCACGATCAACATGGCGTGTCTGGCGTCATATCATTACATCGTTGCGACTGGCGTAATTGCATCGCATGGCTTGGTATCTACCGAAATCCCTTCCGGCAGGAAACAGGTCTGGGCAGTCAATTATTGAATGCAATATGCTGGTTAGCATTTGATATCGCTAACCTTCACACATTAAAACTGGAAGTTGTTGCTGATAATACTCCGGCCATCAAAGCCTATCTGCGTGCAGGATTCGTCAATGAAGGTTGCTGGCGCGAAGCTGCCCGACGTGATGATAATTATATTGATTTGCTGCTTATGGGTATTACAGAACAGGAGTGGAGAAAAAATGAACGACAATAGCATATCAACAAGAACATTCATCATAGCCGAGCTTTCAGCGAATCACGGACATAATATCGAAAATGCATTAGCAACAGTCCGCGCGGTTAAAGAATGTGGTGCTGATGCTATAAAAATCCAGACCTATACAGCCGATACAATTACCCTGAACTGCAGCAATGAATACTTCCAAATAAAACAGGGAACTATCTGGGATGGTACCACTCTGTATCAACTTTATCAGGAGGCTTACACCCCTTGGGAATGGCATGCAGCAATTCAGGCCGAAGCCGAAAAACTCGGGCTGGTATTTTTCTCAACCCCGTTTGACTTCAGTGCCGTCGATTTTTTAGAAAATTTACACGTCCCACTCTACAAAATTGCCTCATTTGAAATTACCGATATTCCATTAATTGAATACACAGCCAGCAAAGGCAAGCCGATAATTATCTCCACCGGGATCGCTACTCTGGCAGATATCGAGGCGGCAGTGACTGCGTGTCGGCGTATGGGAAATAATGATATTACATTATTGAAATGTACATCATCCTACCCAGCCCCGATCGAAGAAGCTAATCTACTGACCATCCCCAATCTGGCACAAACGTTTGGTGTGAAGGTGGGGTTATCGGATCACACATTAGGACATACCGCACCTATTGTGGCGGTTGCTTTAGGTGCTCAGGTGATAGAAAAACATTTCATTCTTGATCGAGCCATTGGCGGGCCTGATGCCTCATTTTCCTTAACACCCGAAGAATTTAAGCTCATGGTTGAAGGTGTCAGACAAGCTGAAGCTGCGTTAGGCAAAGTCAGTTATGAATTAACCGATAAGGTAAAAAACAATCGCAAATTTGCCCGCTCACTTTTTGTATCGAAAGATATTAAAGCCGGTGAATTGATTACTATGAAGAATATTCGATCAGTACGGCCTAATGATGGTCTTCCTCCTGCTGAATTACCTCGAGTTTTAGGTCAAAAAGCCAAACAAGAACTAAAAGCAGGAACCCCACTGACATGGGATTTACTCAATTAAACAGCAAGAGGTGAGTGAAAGCGAAACCGGAGACCCATGATTAGTTCGCCACCAAACCCGCGTTTAAAATGGCTGATCTGGCACTCCTTCTCATCTGGAACTCTTCCCGTTGAGTCAGGTATTCCAGCATAATAACTTTCACCCATGTCCATAACTTTGCAGCCCAGCTCTCTGGCATGCAATAAACCAAGCCAAACTGGATAATGAGAAATGGGCAGATGAAATAGATCTCTATCATATACCCCCACTGAATAATAAGCCTGCTGCCCTACCGCAGCAAATAACGAGGCACCAACCAGACGCTCTTCATATTCAGTCAAAATTAAAAAATTCTCGCCCTGTTTAGTTAATTCCAACTGAGCAAGCCAGGATGCAGTACTTCGAGTACGTCGACCAGCGACCGCAATATGAAAAGCTTCAAATTTTTCAAAATCAGTGAGTGCAACATTATGTGAGTCAATAATACGACAAACTAGATTTTGCATTCCCCAGCGGAAGTTCTGTCGATAAACCTTCCTGCAGCTCGCTAATAATTGCTCATTTGAATGCAAAGGAATTTTTTGCTCTATGACAGGCGATGGTGCAACCCCCATGCTTAACAGAAGTTTTGATAACCAATCTATCGCAGAGGTCATTGCCTGATAATCAAATTCACAACCAGGAATCAGTAGCTGCTGGACTTGTTTAATCGCCAGCCCCTCGCTTTGAGCCCGATCCTGAGGCATCAGTTCATCAATTAACTGAACTGGGCGACCATACCAAGAGTAAACAGCCCGTCCTTTAATCCAATGCCGGGTAACGAGCAATAGCATACGACTATCACCCCGGACCAGTGCAAAAGAACAATCCTCAAAAGAATGTTCAAAATATGCTTGATAATAATCGCAGTGCCCCGGTGAAAGCAGACCACCTTGGCGCATCAATATTTCTCTGCGCAATGTTTCGAAATCAGGGTGTTTAGAATCAAGCAATTTCATGGTTTTTTCGCTGACAACAAGAGATACTCTACCTGACATTGCAATGACGAATAGCTTCGTAACTGACGTTCAATGCTTACATCGACAAACCCTGCAGCTACTACCATCGAACGAAACTGATCAGCGTCCAGAAAAGCCGTTTGACCGTTGCCAGCCAACGGATAACCCGAAGGAATATCGGATAAAGTAATTTCATCCAGCATCATTGCTTCTGGTGCAGAAAAAGCCGATGAACCAGAACCTAGATGACAGGAAAAAAAACGACCGCCAGACTTAAGAACACGCCAAGCTTCTGTAAAGGTTTGCTCATGCTGTAAGTAATTCAAATGTTGCAGAGAAACCACATCCACCACAGCATCAAAATTGTTTGCTGTATAAGGCAATGCAGTCATATCTCCCAGCGTTAATTCAGCACTGACGTTCCATTGTTGAAGTACTTCATGGCAATAAGCTAACCCCGTTGGGGCAAAGTCAATACCATGAGCTGAAAACCCCTCGTGAGCAAGCATCCAGAGATTTGCCCCCGAGCCACAACCCAGCTCCAGTATTTTTACCGTATTACGCAGTTCAATAGGCAACACAAAATAATGTGCGGCAAGAAATGCCAGTAATGCTTCATTGGGATAACGACGCTGTGATGCCAAACCACGAGCCTGATATTGTTCTTCAAAACTAGGCACTTGCCTTCCTCATCCAATTTACTGAGTTTTTATCTACTCATTTACTGACTTTTTTGGTTACCTTTACGTAACAGATCGATTACAGCATGATCTACCTGATCAATACTCGAAAATGCTTTCGGATATATACGTTGTATATCACGTAAATAATTCTGCACTATACCAATCGCATCGCGAACAACTCGCAGGGTCTCCTGCTCATCTTCAAATCGATAAAGCAGACTATTAACTGATGAAAACGCATAATTCATCGAACCGATCAACATTTTATAAATATGACGTTGCATCGACTCACTGACAGCATTCAGATAACCATAATGGCGCATCATACGATCAGCAACTTCACTCCGGCTGTTAAATGGCGCATCCCATTCATTAACCAGTCGATTAATCAATGAATTAAAAAACTCCACATCTAAACACACCTGCATATGTTCAACAGGTATGTCGAGTGGAGCAAAAAGATCATGGAAAATATGATCCAATAACGCTTGTTTATCGAGGACAGGAGCATCATCAAGCTGTAACTCAGCAGGACGTAACGGGATAGCGCCGGTTATTTTGGCACCATCACTACAATTTATGCAGCGAACTTGAGGGCATAAATGCAATGTCCCCTCTAATATCCGCCTTGAAGAGTTAAAAACAAATGGTGAACGTACCTCTCCACCAAAATTACCCGGCACGACAGGATCTGAATTGCCAACAATCAACGCTGTTACATCTTCAAGATCGCGCCCTTGATCATCAAAATAAATACTCAATCGTGAATGATGATGACTCTGTTCTTTATAGCCATTATCGACACCAAACAAATATACATTTTGAAATCCCATAGCACAGGCAAAAGTCAGCCCAATATTACCTACTGTAGGATTAACGCCGGCAAGATGGATCCATTTTCTTGATGCAGGAAAGTAGTGATAGCACAATAATCCACTAGGTTCATCCGCCTTAAAACAAAGTCCGGAACGAGCAAAATGCTTCATGGTATCGGGATGAATCACATCGGTGCCAAAAAAGAAAATATCCCGAAGATAATCCGGTTGAGCCATCATAGCAAAAAAATCAGGAGTTACTTTTGTTCGCTCAGTTTCTACATGTACATCTGGTTTTATACCTGCCTTAAATAGGGCTGTAATCGTACTACCACAGCAAACCAATAACACTTGATCACGATAACGCCTTACATATTCAAGACTTGTATCTAATGAAGGTCCGTTAGCAACAATGAATACAGGCAAGTTTTTCCATTTATCTGCCACAGACCGGTCTTTCAGTAAGAATGGAACATGATTAGCTATATTGGCCGCACAATGAGACAACCCGAGGATATTATCATCGTAAAATCCCCATCCAGCCGTTAATAAGTGAAACTCCCGACGGACAAGGTCGATCAGCTTGAATATCTCGGGTGATGGATAATGCCAGCAAGGTAAAGCACCTGCAGCCATAAAAGCACCACGTTTATGTAATGCGGTCAGCAGATCCGTCATCAAATATTCTTCATCTGTTCCGAGGAACAAATGAAAACCTAAACCTTCAGCATTTAGATAATCGAGCAAAGGGGCCCAATCGAAACAAAACAATGATGCATAGAAAAGGTCATGATCTGGCTCAAAAAGGAATAAATTATTAACCCGGCATTGTTGATAAAGATAGGACAATTGATATCCAAGCCCAACGCCAAACATCATCATCAAAGGCAAAGAATCGGGAACTTTGTGTATACGTTCCAGTTGTTCTTCTGCTTGCTGATTACAGCGCGTTAATTGATTTAAATATTCAACATGTATAAATTTAGCGTCATTTTTTTCGGTTGAAAATTCAATATTCAGAAGGGTACTACTATTGAGAATATCCGTGATTTGCTTTTCACAATCTGCATATGGATCATCACCATAAATAGCTACGTTCTTGTCCAGCCACTCCAGATTAGGAATACCGTTTTCATTACAAAATAGACGAAATTCGCGCATCGGCTGATAAGAATCAAATATATCAGCAACTTTTGGCAGATACTGCCGTAAAGCAATCATATTTTTGGCAAAACGAAGCGGTAATACTTCAGCCATGGCTTTTTCTTGTTGTGCCTGCATGGCTAAACGCGCTACTTTAAGTTCCGCTTCAGCCAGAACATCATTTAGATCCTGCATTATCACTCCTGAGAGAACCGCTGATATAGCTGTTGAGCTTTATTACCGGATAATGCCTGAGTTAATAACTCAGCAACGGCTGATTTATTTTCCTGAAGCAGAGCAATCATTAACTCTTCCCTTGGCAACAACTCTTGGGCTACTATCCTGATTTGTGCTCTGGCTTGTTCATCCTGTTGTGCTAATAAATGCAACTTATCTAAAAGTAATAACCGACTATCAATTAGTTCTAAAGCCTGTTCTATTTCATGAGATGCAATTATAGATTCAAGATGCTGAGTCTGTTCTCTAAGATCTGCCAGAAGAGTTAAGCACAGCTCCATATTACTCAGCCTTTTGCTGACGTATAGTATAAGCTCGCTGCTTCTCTGTATCAGGAATTTGATCCCATGCAGATTTGATGGTATTAACAAGCCCAGTAATTTCATCAATAGGTGCTGTATTCATCTCTTTGCTACTATCTAATAATCGGGATTTCATATACTCGTACAAAGCAAAAAGATCCTCCGGAATTTTGCCATACGACAAATCCAGCGAATCTTGTAATCCATTAATCAGCGCCATAGCTTTAGACACTAAGACTGATTTCATCTGGTAATCTTTACGTTCAATAGCACCTTTTGTTTGTGCCAGACGCTCTAATAAACCTTGCAACATTAATTGGATCACCCGATGTGGATCAGCGACTGATATATCAGCTTCTAAACTATTACTTTTATATGCATTAAGGTTTTTTTTATACATATCCCCTTCCTCTAAAAAACATACAAGAAAAAATAATCAACTATGAACTGGAAGTCAGTGCAGACAAAGATGAAGCTGATTTATTCATTTTCGTCACTAAAGCATCAAGATTGCCGTATGTTTTCCGCAAAGAAGCCTCATATTTTGTAACCACAGCAGTTATATCTGATTCTTTCTGAGCGATTGTTCTTAAACTTGTATTTAATGAATCCTGACGTTGGGATAATAAACCGCCCGTTTTTGTGTACTCTTTGAGTCCTGTAGACATACTTCCAGCAACACCGGCTGAATTACCAAATAGTGCAACAACTTGATCATAGTTTTTATCTAATGCATCAGAAAACTTGGTGCCGTCAAGCGAAAGCTTTCCTTTATTATCCATCTTAACGCCGACTTCAAATATGGTAGAAAAAGAGGTACTTAGTGTTGACGCTGTTGATACAGAACTACTGAGAAAGTTAGTAATTATCCGAGGTGTTGAGTCACCAGCTAATTCTCCACCATCGTTTTGATTTACACCAGCAACCATTGAATTACGTTTACCCAATGAATTTGAGCTATCAATTAAAGTGTTATAACCATCAATAAATTTTTGCACCATTGACTGGATTGCTGTTTTATCCGTAGAAATATCAACTTTGTTGGACAATAAATTTCCACTAGTATCTTTATCTGATGTTCTAAGTAACGTAATTTTCAAATCTTGTACTGTATCATCAAATGTATTTGTATCACTTTTCAGAGTATTACCATCAACATCAATCTCTGCACTGCTAGCAGCTTGTGTTTGAGTCATCTTGCTTCCAACAGCACCAGTCGCAAAAATACTCAATTCGGAGTTACTTGATGTGATCGATAAATCCTTTCCATCGCCTGACACACCTGAGTCTATAACTAACTTAGCTTTTCCATCCGAAGTATTGATTATATTAGCTGATAAGCCGAAATTATCCCCACTGGCATTAATGCTCTTACGGATATTTTGCAACGTGTCGCCAGCTTTAACATCGACTGTAAATTGTTTACCACCCGCACTAAATGTCAGCTGCCCATCACTGGTTGCTAACGCAGTGGTTGAACTGTCAAAAATACCTTCCTGACGGCTGGTTTTGGCCAATTTATTGACAGTAATATTGTATTGACCATTTGATGCGCCCGTTTTAGTTTCTACTTTTAAAATGGGATCATCTGTACTCTGAGTAATGGCAACTTTTCGTTTATTAAAAGCACCTGCGGCAGATAAGTCATCTAATATAGATGTGAATGTGGAGATCGCTGATTTTAGTTTCCCAACACCAGAAAGTGTTGTTTGTGCAGCGACTTGTTGCTTAACGACTGGTTGCTGCAACTGAGATCTTTTAGCCGAAACACTGGCAGAGATAATACTCTCCATATCTATACCAGAACCAGCACCAGCAGATGTAATAGCAACCATATTCTCTCTCCCACTCATCAATTCTTTTAAAGCTGCTTAATAAGATCTGACCAGCTAGAAAAGTTAGAACATTAACAAATTAAAGTGCGATGACGGATATAACTTACAAACTAAGAGTACTATACACCATCACCGCGAACTCATTTTGCTACACTTTTTTATCAAACAGCAAACCAGGTTCAAGTTGTTGTGGGTGTTTATCATTCAGTTCGCTAAACTCTTTGAGTCGCTTTGCTGTATATAACCACTCTTCACTCGGGATCTGTCTAATTGTTTCCTTGGTTTTTGAATCAACTACTTTGACTACAGTGCGATCTAAATCTTTATCCACGGAAAAATTAACAGACCAACCTTTTAATACGGCTGTTTCGTGCAAATCCTGTACCTGTTTTTCTAACTCTGCATCTTTGCTTTTACTTTCCGCTGTAGTCTCAATTTTAGTTGCTGCAGTTCCAGCTCCGGGCGTCAAACTTTTAACGTTTGAATCCTCTGCGTGTAACTGGCCTACAGATGAATCTGCAGATGCAGCTAAACTGCGAGCGGCCTCACGGCCACTCACATCTCGCAAGACTACAGGGGAGGCTACAGCAGACGTCATATTATTGATATCAGTAGCCATGAAAACCTCCCTCTCATTTTGTTAATTTTAGTTCAGTGAAGAACTAATGTATTAACTATTAACGCAACAATGTTAAAGCTGATTGCGGACGTTGATTGGCCTGACTCAGAATAGTGCTGGCAGCTTGCTGCAGAATATTTTGTTTAGTCATGTTGGCGGTTTCGGTAGCGAAATCAGCATCACGAACACGAGAACGAGCTGCACTCAGGTTTTCAGAAACATTTGACTGATTACGCACAGTTGAATCCAGACGATTCTGAACTGCACCTAAATTAGCGCGCGTACTATCCACAGATGAGATCAGTTTATCAATATCAGTCAGAAATGCCTGAGCATCAGACTGTGTCGCAACAGAGCTGGTGCCTGTTTCAGTCAAACCAGCCGAAGTTGCAATTGCTGTAAATTTGAATGAAAAACCGGTCAGACTGAAACTGATGGTCTGGTTAGCATCCGAACCAACTTGGAACACACCGGCATAATTACCATCCAATAGCTTAGTGCCACCAAATGTAGTGTCGGTAGAGATACGGTTAATTTCTGTTTTGAGCTGGGTAACTTCTGCACCAATTGCTGTTCGGTCAGCGGTACTGTTGGAACCGTTAGCTGATTGCTGTGCCAGTGTACGCATACGTTGTAACATGGATGTAACTTCGTCCATGGCCCCTTCTGCGGTTTGAGCAAGTGAAATGCCGTCATTCGCATTACGGTTACCCTGATCCAGCCCATTGATTTGTGAAGTAAGACGGTTAGAGATCTGTAAACCAGCCGCATCATCTTTGGCACTGTTAATGCGCAAACCAGATGCCAGACGAGTATAAGATACATCCATCGCATTGTTGGTATTATTGAGATTACGCTGAGCATTCAGCGATGAAACGTTGGTGTTAATATACATGGACATGATAATTCTCCCGATGAATCATGACTGCGGGCTTATCCGTTATGGATCATAAAGCCCATCAAACGAGAAGTAAGGTTGAACCGACTTTACTCCTCGACGGGTCGAGATCCCTGAACCGAATCTTGACCCGCAGTACCGCAAAACAAGTGTTCCCGAACACCCATAATTTTGCTTCACTTTGGTTAGCGGCAAAAAAAAGAGAATCTTTAGAGTTATTTTTGCCGATAGCGGTAATTTTTGCCGCCTATATGATGTATTGCTGAAAGGCTAAATTAACGAAGATGCTGAATATTGCGAATATTTATAAACGATTTGCAGTGCACAATATTGCATATAATATGGCATGATTAGTGCTAGATTATGAATGGCGTCAAAAACTGGGCGCTATTCCAATAAAAAAAGCCAGCAGAGCTGGCAAATGAGCATTATGCTCAGGAGAATAACCTGACGAAAATATAGACAAATATATTTTCGTCAGCATACATAGTAAACGTTGTCTCCCGACAAATCAGAGTACCAACCCGAACACCCTCTGATGAGTCTCCAGAAAGGCGGTCTGAACCACCGCCTTTCTTTCTAACTACCTATTTACTTCAGTAGTGATAATGCACTTTGCGGACGTTGATTCGCCTGACTCAGTATGGTGCTGGCAGCCTGCTGCAGAATATTCTGTTTAGTCATGTTAGCAGTTTCAGTCGCAAAGTCCGCATCACGAACACGAGAGCGGGCAGCACTCAGGTTTTCGGAAATGTTTGACTGGTTACGTACCGTTGAATCCAAACGATTCTGAACTGCACCTAAATTAGCGCGTGTGCTATCCACAGATGAAATCAGTTTATCAATATCATTCAGGAATGCTTGAGCGTCAGACTGTGTTGCAACAGTGCTGGTGCTAGTTTCAGTCAAACCAGCAGAAGTTGCCAGTGCTGTCATTTTGAATGAAAAACGGTCAGACTAAAACTGATGGTCTGGTTAGCATCCGAACCAACCTGGAAGACACCGGCATAATTACCATCCAGCAGTTTGGTACCACCGAAGGTTGTATCTGTAGAAATACGGTCAATCTCTTTATGAAGTTGAGTTACCTCAGCATTAATCGCTGTACGGTCGTTGTTGCTATTAGATCCGTTTGCTGATTGCTGCGCCAGTGTACGCATACGTTGCAGCATCCCCGTAATTTCATCCATAGCGCCTTCCGCTGTTTGTGCCAGAGAGATGCCATCATTCGCATTACGGTTACCTTGATCCAAACCGTTAATTTGAGATGTCAGACGGTTTGAAATTTGCAAACCAGCGGCGTCATCTTTCGCACTGTTAATCCGTAAACCAGATGCCAGACGGGTGTATGAAATATCCATAGCGTTGTTGGCAGTTGCCATATTGCGTTGGGCATTCAGTGATGACACGTTAGTGTTAACATACATAGACATGATTCATTCTCCTAAGCGATATTCTTGAATTTATCAGGCTTATTAATATGTTATTTCTGCCTGCTTATTTAATTTATCGGCGTGACCTAGAGAAACTTTAGATTCTTTTTTGAATTTTTTTGTTTCTTAAACATGGTTACGCTGAACTATTTAAGATATCGGAAGTGATCAGGAAAACTTAATAAAAAAAGCCGATCTGCCATATAAAAACAGATCGGCTTTTGATTCAATACTATCAGAGATAATCGAATAAGGTAGATTTCTGAATTTTGCTATAAGCTTGTTGAGCGGCAGTTAAAGAATTTTGTTCTTGCACAACCTTACTTATTGCTTCATACATATCCACTTCCGATACTTTGGCTTTCGCTTCTTGCTCAATGGCACTGAGTGCTGAATTGGAGTTAGTAATTTGATCCAGATTATTCATTCTGCCACCCAATTCACCCAATGTTGTATTAACTTTAACC
>NZ_OY781374.1 GCF_963676665.1 uncultured Tolumonas sp. | reverse complement strand
AATTATTCATTTTTAAGAATGTTAAAGAATTTGGGTAGTATTGCACCGAATTTTAGCCCTACAGAGACATCTACTCTTCGGCCACGAAAAGAACTTATATCTATCTGATTGTTTTTGAGTGGTATTTCGATTCTACCTTTATGATGTACTTCCGTTTCTCCCCACAACTTTGTATCTATTTCAGTAGCTGCTATTACTATTTGAGAGCCTGGAGCTCCAGTAATACCAACTAGCAGCGATGGACTTTCTTTTGGATTTTCAACCCAATCAGGTAAGTATTTATTGAGCTGCCAATACTTTCGAACTCTAGAAAGTATTTCTTCATCTGAAGGAGGTGAGCTAATGTCATAACCAACACGATCTGAGAAATTTTCATTAGATATTCTTACGAATAACACTTGGTTATGTTTTTTAAGGAAATCATCTTTTTTCAGTGGAGATTCAGAAAGTCTATAAGCAAGAGAGCCATCTATTCCAATGGGTCGAAATCTCCACTCTTTTTTTTCTTGTTTCTGATTGCAAAATGGATTGAGTGCAGAAATTAGTGCAGCCTCTACAGCTCTAGCTGTCATTTCATCTTCGAATGGTCCTGCAATATGAACAGTATATTCACCATTCTTTATTAATTCTTCTAATGTTTTATTATGAGTTTTATTCTGATGAGAAACTGCCCTTTCAGGGTTTTTCCCATACCCAATATATTGAATACTAGATTTTTGATCTTTATAAATGTATACAAAATGATTATTATTCATATTAAAATTATCCTTTATTTATCAATGAAGTAGGTAAGAAAGTCCATTACATTCAAATGCTTACTATTATATACGGCGTTGTTGCCTAAATCCGTGAACTTTTTCCGTTTTTCATGATCTGATCTCTTAGTACCAATGACTGAGAGTAACCAGATGGGTAAAGCGAAACATAAAATCAACAACTGGCTGCAATATAATCAGGTTTTAGTCAATCGCGACTCTCTCACCGTCTGGATGGATGATGAGACCATTCGTTAATGGTACTCCAGTCGGCTCGTGGCCGGGGCCTTCAATTTAGTGATAACGCGATTGCTACGGTATTGATGCTGAAAAATGTGTTCAAACTGCCATTGCACAAACAACCGGAAATCTCTCGGACTGGAAAAATCAGTATCATAAACGCTTAAAAGCGGAAACAGCCATGTACCGATAAGCAATTGAACCGTGCCAAATCCAAATTAAGTATGAGAGATTATAATATTCAGGTCGGTGAAATTATGGCAGGTATCAAGGTGATGAACAAAGTGATCGGTCTGGGAATGCCGAGTAGAGCCGTGTCCTAACTAAGCTAGTGCATATCTATACCGAATGGTGCAGGAACGAGTTAGTTTATTGCTCTAACACGCCGATGGACAAATGTGCCTTGGTGGCTTGCTGCCGTCACTAAGCTGTCTCCGATTTTTTTTGCAGATCATGTTAGTTTTGCAAAATAGCGTCGCAAGTTATGATCGGTTTGAATACGAAGAGGAGAACTAGAATGCCGAACGAATTAGATCATTTATTGGCGCAGTGTGATCCGGCCATACCTCTTGATGATACGGATCGGGTGTGGCTAAATGCTGAACCTGTTAGGCATGAAGTGCTGGACGAGCATTATTACATTCCTCCGAACCTTGATCCTGAGCGTTTTATTGATCAGTTACGTGAATCGCTGGCAGCTATTGAGCATTTAGGCCAGCCGCTGGAAATTTCTGATCTCGCTAATGAAATTGGATTATTGCATGTTATTAGCAACAAAGCGGTATTGGAAAGGGATTTCCAGCACGGATTTGCGCATGGTGTTGATCTGGCTCACCGCGAGCAGCATGACCCAAACTGATTCATGAATCAGTTTGGGTCGTTACAGACATTAATTGCCTGCACTTTTTGAATATTAATGAATGATACAGATGTTTATTATTAAAATAATAAAATTATTTTTTGGCTAAGAGGGTTCTAGCCGGACAAAGCTTAATTACACATCTGAACTATAAAATGGTTGGCCGTATAACATTAGGATGGAGGTCTTTGGAATTGGACTCCACTTCATATCTTGGATTTGTAAATAAATATCTTCTGATCTAGTAACTATACAATCAGCATTTAGATCATATTCATAAAGATTATTATCTGGATAATCAACTTTCTTGTTGTGTAAAAGACAATCCCAACCCCATGCCCAGTGTCGACGATAGATTTCCCAATGCATAACTTCACCACGAGTTGGTGGGCCAAAATTCCATTGCGGAAGGCATAATGGTTTCATTGCAAACCAGATATCAAATCCCGTATCTATAGTTAATAAATTTTGGATCCGGCTCATTTCTTTTCGCCAATCTGACGCGTTCATAGCATCTTTGTTCAGATTTGCCCCATATCGGTTGTGTAGTAAACAAATACTGATCTCAAAGGTGTCTTTATCGACAGCAAAAATTCCATTTGCCCAAGCTGTTTTATCAAAAATCTCAGCTTTAAATAGTGAAAAAAACTCAGAAAGTAATTGCCTATCTCTTACATCCCAACCAATTAGTAGCAACATATGGTAAATAGATAATGTGATAGACTCTATTTGTTGATGATTTTTATGTAACTTCGCTTCATGCCAATATAAAACGAGTGCTGCAAGAGCATCCAAAGTACCACGGCGTAAAAGCACTTGTGCTTTAGAATTTGTATATGATATCCATGGGCGTGATTCGTTTAACCGATTTTTTGGAGATTGTAATATAAGGGCTTGAATTGTTGGGTCTAAGGATTGAATATATTCTGTGGCTTTAAAGTTTTTCGCAGTTAATTTCTTTAAGATTGTCCACAATGGATGTTCAAGTTCATATTTAGAACCTTTCGCTAGGCTATCTGTGGTTAAAACAAGCTTTTTTTGTGGTGTATTTTCGCCTAATTTATATCGAGTCCATTTTACGGGATAAACAGTCCGTCGATCTCGTATATGAAAATGCTCGGGCTCTATTTGTCTTTCTACCTTATATGCAGTGTTTAATTTCAACTCGCGCATTACACCTCTATACCAATAACGTACTCGAAAAACATCCACGGGATGACGCATCTTTTTTTCCTTAACCATTGATGTTCTCCTTGTTGCAGGACAGAGACTGCAATCATATCTATTAATATATTATTCAATGAGATATGTATCAAAAATACAGTCAAAAATTTAATAATCATACGGGATGGTGAACGAATTTATATGTTGTTAGGCTATGAACTATCGCCATAACGAGCAGTGACATATGACGTATTTAGATAACTTGATTGTTGAGTTAGAAAAAGAACTGACTGACCGATATGGTCTAATGCTTCCTAGTCGAGTGTTATGGAAAGTGCTTGGCTATTCATCACCAGACGCATGGAGACAATCTATTCACCGAGGGACTATACCTATCCCTATTTTTCAATTACCAGGTCGAAGTGGTTACTTTGGTTTATCTCGAGATGTGGCAACGCTGATGGCGAAGGCAAGATTAAAAGTAGAACAACTTAAGCAAGGAAACATATCATGCGAATAATGTAACGAGTAACCAAGAGAGTATTCATCGCAGAGTGTTAGAAAGACAAAAACCTGAGGTTGCACCCTCAGGTTTTTGTGGAATTTAGTCAAGTTCTCGCCTGACTTTTCCATTGTCAATCTGACTTAGGATGACGTCAAGTCTTCTTCTGCTTTTTCCCACTTAAATGTACGACGTAGGTGTTTCTGCCTGCGTGTAAGTCGGAGGTTGCAATGGAATCATATATAAATGTATTGCCTCATTTGAAACAGATTCACTTTAGCAGAGAATATCTTCGCGATATACTGCATTCTACCTCGTGGTATAGAGTAAATATTTATACCGGAATTTACTTCTATTTCCACCAATATTAATTATGAATAAACACCTTTAAAGAATATTTACTTTTAATTGATGTAAATTTTTAATTTTAACATGGTGGTTAATATGAAAATTGTTGAATTGATTTTAAAATCTGCGTTTTTTGATGATCTAAATAAAAAACAATGCTCTACGATACCAGTTTTTATCGATGATCGTTTCCGAATAATAGATGCACCAACAAATTATGTTATCCATCAAATAATGGAAATTGGTCGATGGCAATCTATGCACACGATTCGTTCTAATGTTGAATCGATTAAATCACTATTGATGTTTTTAGACGGCATAGGCGTTTCATTGTCAGCGATTAACATGAGGCATTGGATTCATTGGCGTAATAACATGTATGAGGATGGTATAAGGCATCCAAATTCATCAAGATCTGTCAATGTAAGATTAAGAAACGCATCTACTTTTATTGTTTGGTGTATAAATAATGGTTATATCGAAGATCCATTCATTGGCTTAACTGAAGTCGTGGAGGTGAATTATCATGGGGTTAATTTCAATCAAAAGAAATTTAAGGTAAAAAAATATAGGATCAATTCATTACTAAGAGTGAGGAATATAAAAGATCGATTACCGACAATTGATGAATTAATGAGGTTTGTAAATCAATTAAATTCAGAAATAAAATTAATAGCTTGGGTTATGTTAGAGAGTGGAATGCGAATTAGCGAGGTATTATCAATGCCAACTAACGTTCTTCCATCTTTTCAGGATGTGATTGAACAAAGTCGAATTAGGTATGCTATCCATCTAAAAAATAATGAGATGTATATTAAAAACAGAAAGAGTCGAATTGTTTTTTTAGTAATTCATTATGCCATGCATTATGGATTTATATTCATCAGGTTCGACAAGAAAGGTTTAGTTTAAATAATAACATTTCAACATCATTATTTATAAGCAATAGAGGAAGATCTTGGCATCCATCTTCTGTTCAAAAGTATTTTCAAAAAGCATGTCAATCAGCTCTTTTACCAATATCCATGACACCACACACTATGCGTCATATTTTTGCTACTCAAACTTTAGCAAACTGGAGTTTTTATTTTTCATCTGAAACAACCTGTTTGTTGTGGCTTAAAGAACGTTTAGGTCATTCACATGTTAGCACCACTTCAGATATATACATTGGAATGGTTAGTGAACTGCAACAGATGGATCATGAAATTCTTAACAAATATGAAAATGATTTATTAAATATGATGAAATATTGATGAGGTGAAAATATGAAAAATCCATATCGATATGGAATAAAATCTGCACGCCAAAGAGATTTATCGGTTCCACCTATTATCTCGTTGGTATGGTGCATCTCTGATCCTGTTGTTTTAAATGTTACATTTGATTTCAAATCAAAAATAGAAGAATACCCATTAAGACGTGAGTTATTATTGCAACTTAATGAAGCATTGTATGCGGATTACCAAAGGGGATTATCAGTTTCGACACTGAATGCTCGATATGGATCAATTAAACCTTTTTTATCGTTTCTAGAAGAAATAGATATTGGATATAAGATAATTAATCTTAGCTTTGTGAATTATGATTTTTTATATGCATTTTATATATGGTACAAAATAAAACCAATCCAAAGTGGTAACAGGAAAGGAAAAAATAGGCGGGATGTCTCTGCACCTACCTATATAGTTCGATTATTAGCAACATATGCGGAGTTGCATTGTGATTTAGTACATGATGATGTCATATCTGGACATCTTCCATTTTTATCTAATATACCATCAACACCAAGACAACCATATTCAAGTCAAGAAATTAGACAAATATTGAGATCCTGTCGTGAAATTATATCATTAGATATGAATGGTGAGTGGACCGGTACTTCGTCCGTAGTATTAAGTGCCGCAGCAGTTTTAATGTCTGTATATACGCTAGCGAATATCTCAGACATTTTGCGAATGACCAAGGATTCTATGTATCCTCATCCCCAAGATCCTGACAGGAGAGTTTGTTTTGTTTTCGAAAAGCCAAGAGCTGGATATCGATTAATTAGAAAAGATTTCTCTAGTGCACCACCATCTGAACTTGAAATTTCCATGGAGTCTAGGTTGTTTCATGGAAAATCAAAGGAACTTTTCGAATACCTAAAAAATAGATCAGATTCATTGAGGGAAAAAGCACCAGAAGCAATAAAGGATTCTATATGGCTATATAAATCTTCAAATAAAATTCAATTAAATGAACCTGTTCGAAATATAACTTCCGCATATTTGAATGCATTTAAAAGCAAAAACCAAAATGGGTTTTCACCTTTGGATTTTATATCTGAGCGATATGATTTAAAGGATTCGGAAGGAAAGCGATTAAAGATTAGAGTTAGTCGTATTCGCCCAAGTTGTGCTCAAATGCTAAGACGGTATGCTTCTATTGCAAGTCTTTCGAGATTACTTGGTCATAAAATGCATTTTGGACAAGCCGGTTCAAAGGTAACTGTTAGTCATTATCTGCCTACATCACCTCAGCAGAAAGTTCGTTTACAGTTATTGGTTGAAAATTTAGGAAAATATGCCCTATCCGGAAGTGCGACTACATGGGTCATAAATCAGCGTTCACTTTCATTGACAGAGGAACAGCAGGAAACTCTAGGTTTTTTAGAATCAGATCAGCGTTTTATATCTCATGTGGCACATTGTAAAAATAATGAAAATAAATCTCAACCAGAAAACAGTGGTCCGAAATGCTTAGATTTCATGCAATGTTTACTTTGTTCGAATTTAGTTATTTTGGAATCCGATCTTTGGCGATTGTTTTCTTTTGGTAATGCACTTCGTCGCGATTTTGAATCTGGAAGAATACCCTCCCTAGAATGGTCAAAACGATATGGTTTTTTTTAGATGTTATTGAACGTGAAATACCCCACGCATTTCGGCATCGGAAACATATTGTTGATGAAGCAAAAATGAAGGCTATACAAAAGCCATATCCATTATGGGAAATGAAAGACTCTAATTATATTTCTGTTTTTTTAACTGAAATGGAGAATTCACATGAAAACTAACGAATCTAAAAAACAATCATATGATAATAAAGATGAGAAAGTTTTGACAATGCTGGATTTAAAAAATAAACCATTATCAGATAAGATAAATAAATCAATTGGAGTGGTAGATGGTTTTTGTATGGGGTTGTATGGCGATGATTGCTGGAATTTTAGCTTGTTGGATTATGTGGCAAATATTCAACGATGTAGGGAAATGTTTAAATTTGATGCTAAAGATCCTCTTTTTAATTTGATGTTTAGTGATGATGCATTTAAACAAAAATACAGTCTAGAAGAAGCGTCCAGAGATATTCTATGGTTACGAATGCATGAAGGGTGTTCTAGCTTTACTTTGAAAAGTGAATTTAGAGCTTGGCAAATATTCAAACGATGGTGGTATGCTTGTTTTTATGGTGTGGAATTTTCTGATTGGTTAAGATCACCAACTGGATTAGATAACTATGTTAAATTTTGTCGTCTTGATGTCGATGGCAAAGTAAATAAATCATATGTTAGTCCTTCTGTGCATCGAGAGCGAGTTCAACCAATATTTTATTTATATACATATCGTGTAAGAATAAAATATGGACTTTCTAAGCCCCCCTTTCAGGGAATGAACTCCACTTCATTGGTTGGGTATCGTATTGAATATAACCAAACAGCATGGATTGATGAAAAAATTTGGTTATCTTTAATTCAGCAAGCCTGGGTTTTATTAGATGAATTAGCTCCCACTATCGAGTTTTTTGTTGATTATTGGACGAATGCAAAAACTAGATTTTCTATTTTACCGACTAGAGATGGTAATCCTCCATCAAAGAGTCTTATTGAACTAAGACGAGTGAGTTATTTAGAGAGTCATGGATATTATTCTTATAAAGATTTAAATGAAAAAGTTCAATTATTTGAGGGCGCATCTATTGTCTTAATCTTAGCACTAACTGGTATGAGACAGAGTGAATTATCTGGATTGGATTCATCATGCTTTATCTCTAAACAAAGTGAAATACCTTCACTTATTGATAATGTTTGCTATTTGCGAGGAGTAACTTATAAATATTCACATCTATCGGAAGGCGAAAGTCACGAATGGCTCGTCCCTGCTCGGATAGAAAAAGTGATCAGTTTGGTGAATCGCCTTAATGATCACAGGCGTCAGAAAGCACTTCATTTATTAGAATCTAATGATTTTAGGATTCAGAATAAAAATATATGGATTGATGGCGTAAAATCATCATCATCCTTGTTCTTGACAAGCACATATATACCTAATCGAATGAATATTCGTTTGACGTCTATAACGATCATTAGGCGAATAGATTTGTTTGTTGAGTATTGTGCGAAATTTTTTAAATGGCAAAATACGCCATTAATTAAGCCTCATATGTTTCGTCGTACGTTTGCTAGATTTGTTGCACTTTCGCCTTTAGGTACTATTGAAGCACTTCGTGACCAATTTGGACATAGAACTGGTGATGTCACTGCATACTACATGCAAAGTGAAGACCCAGAAATGGCGGAAATAATTTTAGAGGATCAGAGTTTATTTCAAAAACAGTTAATTGCAATGCAACTGGAGTCTCCAGAATTAAAAGTCGGAACGTTAGGCGAGAAAATAAGCTTAGAACAACGATTGCCAAGGACGATTAAAATATCAAAAAATTTAAAGTCGCTTAGGCGGCAATTCGGCTCTGGCATGGAGATTCAATTAAATGCACATTCGGTTTCTGTGAGGCCTGTGGATCAAGGTGCATGCTCTAATAATTGCAGGCTTAATCGAATTAAATGCATCTCTTGTGAAAACTGTGTGATATCAATCGAACAACTCCCATTTTGGGAGGATCAGCTCCGAATTATGGAGGCGTGTAAAAAAGAAGGTATTGTGCAGGGGCTAGACGAGGTTAAAACGCTAGTCAATAAACTCCGTGATTTATCTAAAAATAGGGGTGAGCAACATGAGTGAAATACCTTCTCCGTCTCTAGTTCAACGAGTTGAAAAAGCCATTAATTACATGAAAGATATAAAACCTGAAAATGTCACGAAAGGGCACCGATTTCAGATGTCATTGCGTTATTTTTCAGATACGTATGATATTAGCCGCACATCGTTAAATCGTTATCCATCGCTAAAGAAGCGAGTACAAGCAGAAATAGAACTTTGGAATCAACAATTCTGTTCTTCACCAAAATCTGACGCATCATCTCGTAATGTTCTGTCTTACCAAACTCGCCTTGCAGAGTTGGAATCTGAGGTTGTTTTGGCATTAACTCAACAGGCGGAAGCATGGGTTAAAAACCTATATTTACAGCAGCAGCTGGATGACCTGCAACAACAACTGAAACTACAAACTCAAGTTGTAAGAATGCCATCAATTGTTGATGGATTTCCGACGCATCTTTCTAAAAAATTTCCATTATGGTTTCAATTTGAGCTTATCCGAATTTTCAAGGCCGATGAAATAGAGCAAATATCAAATACTGTTTTGAAGTGGAGAGAGCAGTACGGACCATATCTACCTGGCGGTGTAGCATCATTTTTTTCTTTGCTCATTCGACCTGAATCTGAATTTCAGCTGCAAACGATGTTAGATTTTCTAGGTTGTAATAAAGATAAGGTGGAGAGTTTGCTCAAGCAGCGGTGTATTTGATTGGTTAGTCACCCTTTGTGTTTTATAGATTGTTTTTCAAAGAATGACTTTTGATGGAATGCAAAGAAAATCAAATGAATCTGTGCAAAAATGTGCTCATATGGGCAATGCAGAGTAGTACCGCATGGGAACGTGAACAAAGCCAAACTGACTGAAACAGACATCATTACCAAATTTATCCTACCCGCTGTAAAAAAGGTCGGCTGGGATGATATGACCCAGATCCGCCAAGAGGTGAAACTACGCGATGGTAAGGTGGTTGTGCGTGGTCAAGCGGCTGCTCGCAAGAAAGTGAAGTCTGCGGATATCGTGCTTTACCATAAGCCCAACATGCCACTCGCGGTCATTGAGGCCAAAGCAAACCATCATGAGATGGGAAAAGGTATGCAACAAGGGCTCGATTATGCGCGTTTGCTCGATGTGCCTTTTGTCTTTGCCTCGAATGGCGATGGTTTTGTTTTTCATGACAAAACAAATCAAACCACATTAGAAACTCAAATTCGTTTAGAGGATTTTCCTACGCCAGCTCAGTTATGGGATAAATATTGTGTCTGGAAAGGCTATACCGCAGCGCAGTTACCCATTATCACGCAAGATTATTATGACGATGGTAGCGGCAAAGCACCGCGCTATTATCAATTGCAGGCTATCAATAAAACCATAGAAGCCATATCAGCAGGTCAAGATCGTGCTTTATTGGTGATGGCTACAGGTACGGGTAAGACCTACACCGCATTTCAGATCATCTGGCGTCTGTGGAAGTCACGAAACAAAAAACGCATTTTGTTTTTAGCCGACCGTAATATCTTGGTCGATCAAACTCGTATCAATGACTTTCAGCCATTTGGTCAGGCGATGACTAAAGTGGAAGGTCGCAAAGTTGACCCTGCTTATGAAATCCACCTTGCACTTTATCAAGCACTGACAGGGCCAGAAGAGTCGCAGAAAGCGTATAAGCAAGTCGCGCCTGATTTCTTTGATCTCATTATTATTGATGAGTGTCACCGTGGCAGTGCGGCTGACGACAGCGCGTGGCGTGAAATTCTGGAGTATTTCGGATCCGCTACCCAAGTGGGTTTAACGGCAACACCGAAAGAAACTGGTGAAGTCTCCAATACCGATTACTTTGGTGATCCGGTTTATACCTATTCACTCAAAGAAGGTATCGAAGATGGTTTCTTAGCGCCTTACAAGGTTGTTAGGGTTGATATCGATGTCGATTTACAAGGCTGGCGGCCAACGAAGGGTCAAGTCGACAAGAAAGGCGAAGTGATTGAAGATCGGATCTACAACCAAAAAGACTTCGACCGAACGATGGTGATCGATGAGCGAACCGAATTGGTTGCTCAAACCATTACAAACTATCTCAAGCGCACCGATCCGCTGGCCAAAACAATCGTATTTTGCAATGACATCGACCATGCAGAGCGCATGCGCCGAGCACTGATCAATCTGAACCCAGAACAAGTGGCGAAGAACGACAAATATGTCATGAAAATTACCGGTGATGATGAAATCGGTAAGGCGCAGCTCGATAACTTTATTAATCCGAAAAAGACCTATCCGGTTATTGCGACCACATCTGAATTGATGACTACGGGGGTTGATGCCAAAACCTGCAAACTGGTTGTGCTCGACCAAAATATTCAGTCGATGACCAAGTTTAAACAGATCATTGGTCGTGGCACTCGTATCGATGATAAGTACAACAAACTGTGGTTCACCATCCTCGATTTCAAAAAGGCTACAGAGCTGTTTGCCGATGAGCGGTTTGACGGTGTACCAGAACGAGTCATGGTGACGACCCCAACGGATATGGGTGACGATGATACACTTGATACCATCTTACATGGCGCTGATGAACCACCGCTTGATGGCGAACCCGTTGATGTTGAAAACGCTGATGTCGAGCAACAAGAAACCACTGCTGGCCCACAAGCAGGCGGAAGTTCTGGCCCTTTGCATGGCGGTGAAGATGAACCAGGTACAGTCAGAAAATTCTATGTCAATGGCGTGACCGTCAAAGCCATTGCGGAAAGAATTCAGTATTACGACACCGATGGTAAATTGGTGACGGAATCGTTCCGCGATTACACCCGCAAAACACTGTCGAAGCAGTGTGCAACGTTAGATGACTTTGTGAGGCGTTGGAACAGTGCGGAGCGTAAACAAGCCATTATCGATGAGTTGGAAAACGAAGGCATTATCTGGCAAGTGTTAGAGGAAGAGGTTGGCAAAGATCTCGACCCGTTCGATTTGATTTGCCATGTTGTTTACGACCAGCCTGCATTGACGCGTAAAGAGCGGGCGAATAACGTCAAAAAGCGGAACTATTTCACCAAATATTCCGACACCGCACAGACGGTGTTGAGCACCTTACTTGAGAAATATGCCGATGAAGGTGTGCAGGAAATCGAGAACATTCATGTGCTGAAAGTAAAACCCTTCGACGAGTTGGGCAGCCCACTCGAAATCGTTAAAAAAGGGTTTGGCAACAAACAAGCGTATTTGCAGGCGGTGAATGACCTCGAAACCGAGATTTATCAACTGCCTTCGCGTTCAGCTTAACCTCACCACAGGTTACACTGTTGAACAATTTCATATTCACACCGTCTGATATGGCCATGCCGTATCAGACTTTTGCTATTTAAAGAGAAAAATATGTCTGTCAGTTCCGTGATCAAATCCATTCAAGACATTATGCGTAAAGATGCCGGTGTAGATGGCGATGCACAACGTTTAGGCCAGTTGTCATGGCTGTTTCCTGAAAGTATTCGATGCGCAGGAAGAAGCCTTAGAGCTGGAAATGGATGATTACCAATCACCGATCCCTGAAGACTATCTGTGGCGTAACTGGGCCGCCGATGATCAAGGCATAACCGGCGATGAACTGCTGACCTTCGTGAATGATGAGTTGTTTAAAGATTTAAAAGATCTGTACGCACCGATGGATAAAAATCCGCGTGGCTTTGTGGTGAAAGAAGCGTTCAGCGATGCGTTTAACTACATGAAGAACGGCACACTGCTGCGACAGGTGATCAACAAACTCAATGAAATTGACTTCACGGACTCGAAAGAACGCCATCTGTTTGGCGATATTTACGAGCAGATCTTGCGCGATTTACAAAGCGCAGGCAATTCAGGTGAATTTTATACCCCTCGCGCTGTGACCCGTTTTATGGTCGACCGGATCAACCCGAAATTGGGTGAGCGGATCATGGACCCCGCATGTGGCACGGGTGGTTTTCTGGCGTGTTCATTCGACCATGTAAAAACCAACTATGTGAAAACAGCTGCGGACCATCAGATCTTACAAAAGCAGATCTATGGCGTTGAGAAAAAACAGCTGCCGCACCTGCTGTGTGTCACCAACATGCTATTACATGGCATTGAAGTGCCGGTGCAGATCCGCCATGACAATACGTTGAATAAACCGTTGTCGAGCTGGGACAGCGACATTGATGTTATCGCAACGAACCCACCGTTTGGTGGCACAGAAGAAGACGGTATCGAGAAAAACTTTCCGGCTGAAATGCAAACCCGCGAAACCGCCGATCTGTTCCTGCAATTGATTGTGGAAGTGCTGGCCAATAAAGGCCGCGCAGCGGTGGTGTTACCCGATGGCACATTGTTTGGTGAAGGTGTGAAAACCAAAATCAAAAAGATGCTGATGGAAGAGTGTAACTTGCACACCATTGTGCGTTTACCCAATGGTGTGTTTGCACCTTATACCGGCATCAAAACAAACATTTTATTCTTTACCAAAGGCCAACCGACTCAAGATGTTTGGTTTTATGAGCATCCGTATCCGGCAGGTGTGAAGAATTACAGCAAAACCAAGCCAATGAAGTTTGAAGAGTTTCAGACTGAGATTGATTGGTGGGGTGATGAAGCCGATGGCTTTGCGGCTCGTGTTGAAAATGAACAAGCATGGAAAGTTAGCATGGCAGACATTATTGCCCGCAACTTTAACCTCGATATTAAAAACCCGCATGTCGGTGAAGTCATCAGTCATGACCCCGATGAGTTGTTAGCCGATTACAACCGCCAGCAACAGGAAATCAGTACACTGCGTCAGCAGCTGAAAACTATTCTCGGTAACGCATTAAGCGGTCAAGGGGAATAAACATGGCGGAATCACTGATCACCCAACACATCGATTTGTGGACCTCAGCCATTGAAGTCAAGTCAACCGCAGGCCGTGGCAGCAAGAACAAATTTGACCTGTATGGCATCAAGAAGCTTCGCGAATTAATTCTCGAACTGGCCGTGCGCGGGAAACTGGTGCCGCAAGATCCGAGAGATGAACCGGCTTCAGTGTTGCTGGAAAAAATAGCTGTAGAAAAAAATTACTTAATAAAAGAAGGTAAAATAAGAAAAGCCAAAAATTTGCCAAAAATCGAAAAAAATGAATGGCCCTTTGAATTGCCATGTGGCTGGGATTTTTCTCGATTGAATACCATATTAACAAAAATAACAGATGGTACTCACCATTCTCCACCCAATAAAGATACAGGAGACTATCTTTATATATCCGCCAAAAACATAAAAAATGAAGGCGTACAAATAGCTAATGCAACATATGTAACAACAGCGGTTCACCAAGATATATATACACGATGTAATCCGGAGCTTGGTGATATTCTTTATATTAAAGATGGCGCTACTACGGGAGTTGTTACAATTAATGATATAGATGAACCATTCTCTATGTTATCAAGTGTCGCATTATTGAAATGCCCTTCATTATTATTTAATAAATATTTGTTGTTATCACTCCGATCTCCTTTTTTCTATAATGAAATGAGAGCTGGAATGACTGGTGTTGCAATAACTAGAGTTACCTTGAAAAAGCTTGAAAATTCATTTATTCCAGTACCGCCTTTAGCAGAGCAACAACGCATTTTCGCCAAAGTAGACGAACTAATGGTCCTATGCGACCAGTTAGAACAGCAAACGCTAACCAGCATTGATGCCCATGCCACACTGGTTGAAACCTTGCTGGAAACGTTAACCAACAGCGCCGATGCAGCTGAACTAGAACAAAACTGGGCTCGCATTTCAGAACATTTCGACACCTTGTTCACTACAGAACAAAGCATTGATGCGCTCAAGCAAACCATTCTGCAATTAGCAGTCATGGGCAAACTCGTGCGCCAAGACCCAACCGATGAGCCTGCATCGGTTCTGCTAGAAAAGATTGCCGCTGAAAAAGCGCAGCTCATCAAAGATAAGAAAATCAAAAAAGAAAAACCATTACTGCCAATCAGTGACGATGAAAAACTGTTTGAACTTCCACTGGGGTGGGAGTGGTGTAGGTTAAATGATTTTACTTTATCATCGGAAGCGGGATGGAGTCCTCAATGTGATTCGAATCCACGAATAGGTGAGAATTGGGGCGTGCTAAAAGTCAGCGCTGTAACTTGGGGAAAGTTCAAATCAGAAGAAAACAAAGCATTACCCCAAGAACTCAACCCTAAAACCCAATATGAAATAGAAATTGGAGACTTTTTGATTTCACGAGCAAATACGGCAGACTTGGTAGCAAAATCTGTCGTAGTTCCTATGGATGCTCCTAATCACTTGATGATGAGCGATAAAATCATCCGCTTTAAATTTTCAGATCGAATTAATGCGGAATATATTAATTTAGTGAATAACAGTTTATTCGCCAGAAACTATTACGCATTAGTTGCTGGGGGGACTAGTAGCTCAATGAAAAATGTATCTAGAGATCAAATTCGTAATTTGGTCATTGCTTTGCCGTCCAAAAAAGAAGCCTCATTGATACTTGAAAAATATAATGAATTATTGAATGTCTGCGAAAAAATTAAGTTAAATCTACAAATTTGCAATCAAACTAATTTACGTATTACTGATGCTATAGTTGATAATGCGTTAAATTAATCTAAATAAGGATAAATAGATGACTGAACAAATATTTCAAGGTGGAGGTAAAATTCAACTGAAAGATTTAGAAAGTCATCTTTCTTCTCTTTGTCAGCTTGAAAATGTAGGTGTTCTACTGGGGGCTGGTTCATCAAAGGCAGCCGGTGGAAAGGTAATGAAAGAGGTGTGGCAGAATTTTAAGGATGCCAATGCAGATTTATTACCGTTTCTAAAAGATGATTGTAAATTAATAACTCAGCCAGAAATTGACAATGATAGTGTTAATGTTGAGCTATTGATTGACCAAGTAGTTAAATTTATTGAAGTATCAACAATCCGCAAGGATAACGTTGCACAGCTTGAACAAGTTCGAAATCAACTTTATCGCTCAGTTACGTCTGCCGCACTGCTTGTTGCCGATGAGTTTCCTAAGCAAGCGATAGGAAAATTGGATTGTTTGAGTCATCACCGAAATCTTTTAGAAAAGCTCATATCCAATCGCCAACCAGGGCAATCTGCACCAGCTATATTCACCACCAATTATGATTTAGCCATAGAGTGGGCCGCCGAAGAAGTGGGTATTCAGGTTGTGAATGGGTTTGTTGGCACGCATACACGCACATTTCAACCGCATACATTCGATCTGGGTTTCCGAAATGTAAATGCACAAGGTGAAGCACGATTTGGCCACTACAATCTTTATCTGTATAAGCTGCATGACTCTCTTACTTGGATGCAAGATAAAGATGGTAGTATTACAGAATTGCCATCGTCATTAGCTTACCGGCAAGCCATTCAGCCACTTATTGACCATGGAACCTTTTCTTCAAATCAGCATTTAATCTATCCAGGTGCTAATAAATATCATCATACAATTGGTTATGTGTATGGTGAAATGTTCCGCCGATTCAGTGAGTTTCTCGGAAAACCACAAACTGCACTATTCGTTAATGGGTATGGGTTTGGTGATTACCATATAAATAGAATTATTTTGGGTGCTCTCCTTAACCCGTCTTTGCATATTGTTATTTATTATCCAGAACTTGCAACATTGGATGGGTTAGATCCATCAGTATTTAATGAAGCGCAAAAATGTATAGATAAAATTAAAAAGATGAAAATAAGCCAGATCACTATCATTGGTGGTGATGATGCATTTTTTAATTCTTTTGTAGATATGATTCCTAAGCCTGTTCTTTTTCCTAAAAATAATACTGCGAAAATTCTGGCTGATGCTATCAGGGATCTTGCACCACCAAAGGATGACTTTTAATGATTATCCATGAACTGAGCCAAATTGGATACGTGGTCTCTCTTGAAGGCACAAAAATCAGGATCAATCTGCTTGAAGGCCATAAGGGGCAATTGGCTGCACACAGATCTGGAATCAATTCTGTATCTCAGCCAGGTGATCTAATCGGTTTTGAATCTGGGCGATTTCTAATCGTTGCCAGAGTCACCGATATGTCGTTTGTTGAACCCGAAAAAGCGCATGCTTCTAATTTTGGAACAATGAATGTATCTGACACACCCTTACGGCAATTAATCTCATATGCCATCGGTTATATTAAATTCGATGAAGAAGAATGGAAGTTTGTATCTGAAAATTGGATGCTTCCTACACTTGGCTCCAAAGCACTGCCGTTAGATAAAAAACTGCTCAATACAGTATATGGTCTGAGTAAAAAAGAAAACGATACATCTTTATATTTAGGCCGCGACTCCAGAACGGGTACAGTCGATATTCGAGCCAATATTAATTCACTTCTTAGCCGCCATTTAGCGGTCTTAGGCAGCACCGGATATGGTAAATCAAATTTCAATGCACTCATTGCCCGTCAAATCGTCGAAAAATACCCAAAATCAAGAATTGTTATATTCGATGTTAATGGCGAATACGCACAGGCTTTTGAAGGGCTTTTGGGTATAAAACAGACCATCTTGGGGGTTGGCACAGGTATCACTGCTACTGATGTCCCATTCCAGAAAAATCATTGTGAATACCATCAAATTCCTTATCAAGCATTAGGTTGGGCAGGCTTGATTAAACTATTGCGACCCAGTGATAAGACTCAGTTACCAGCACTCCGAAATTCATTAAGCGCATTAACTCGCGTTTCTGTGGGAAAAGGTGGTAGCAATATTTTTGCCCGATTAGCGAGTAATTGGTTTGAATTGGTTGATGATTGCAGGGCCGATAACCAAGAGAATTTAGGAGTGTGCCTTCAGCAGTTAAGGAATGGAACAATCCCACATGTTCAAAATTGGCCTCCATTCAAAGCTCTTGGTAACTTAGTAGCTGAATTTGGTTGCGTAACAGCAGATCGAAATTCAGGTTTTACAAAAAGAGATGCTTTTAATTATGGAAACGTTCTTCCATTAGTGAAACTGATTCAGCAATTGAATGAGGATGCCCGCTTTAATGAGGTAATCAATACTCGTGGAGAGCAAGCTATCAGCTTTGATTCCATGTGGCAAAAACCTATGGAGGACGAAGTTGACTATATCTTTGGTAAAGATTGTCATTCAATGCAATCTTGGCGAGTTCATATCATTAATTTGAAAGGATTAGCCGATGATCTTTCACCAATGGTGCTTGGGTCACTGTTAGAAATGTATTCAGAAGTGCTTTTTAAAAGAGGCCAAGATGGGAACTATCCGACTTTGTTACTCTTAGAAGAAGCGCACCAATATCTACGCGATCCATACGCTGAAGATGTGCATCAACTTAAAGCTTATGAGCGTTTAGCAAAAGAAGGTCGCAAATTTAGTTGTTCACTACTGGTGAGCACGCAGCGACCATCAGAATTGTCATCTACTGTTTTAGCTATGTGCGCAAACTGGATTTCTCTACGATTAACAAATGAAAGAGACTTAACCACGTTGAGATATGCAATGGAAAATGGAAATGAGCACATACTGAGTGAAATATCAGGGCTACCCCGTGGTGATGCTGTTGGGTTTGGCTCTGCATTTAACTTACCAGTGCGCTTTACTATTGATAAGGCCGTTCCTGGTCCCTCATCTTCGGATGCAAATTTTGCAAGTATTTGGGCGAATATAACAACTGATTGATATTGAATGAATGTATGTACGACACTCAAAATCATATCAACCTTATGCATTTACTGACCGAAAGCTGTTAGAGCAGTAATACCCAATCTGTATCGGAAAAAACTACATGGCAGACAAACAGTAGAATGAGTCCATGCACAAGGCCGTTACTGTTTACTCATTCATTATTACTCTAGCCGAACAGCTACGAAATTTGTGCAAGTTGGGATGTTCACCACCGCGTAATTACAATCAAAATTATCAGTGTTTTTATTTTTGATTAAATTGCAATAAGTTGATTTACAGCCCTAAGTTTACCGTTAAGTTGGTATAGTTTTTCGGATGCTGTTTTGTGTAGTCTGGTTATCTTATTTTTCTCTTGTGGAAGTTGTTCCAATAATTCTCGATATGCTTGCAACTCGTAACGAGTTAATAACAACTCTTCTTCTAATAAACGTTGTTCAGACGTTAAGTGATAATTCTTAGTGTGTTCATTTGACAATGATCTGACATTTTCTAGTAGTTCATTTGTAAATATATAATTTCGGTATTTATTGAATCCATTCGCTGTTGCAAATCCCTGTTTTTCAGAAAATGAATATTGCGATCAATTAGCCCTGAAGCCTGTTTTTCAGTCAGATTATTATTAGTCATGGCTAACAAAATAAGCTCTTTCCTGCTGATGATAGTGCTTTTGACTTTCGCTAAAACTCGGCAAAAATTAGCGCTAATTCCGTATAAATTTTTCTGAGGCATAGAAAATCCATGGTTGTTAAACTTAGGATTGCTAAGTATACATAAGTCGGCGAAACTTAGACAATCTAAGCATGTGAGAATTTATATGATGAAGAGAAGTTGCAGAAAAATCCTCTTCCTGAACGACTCAGGGAAGCCAGAAAAAAAGTCGGATTGTCTCAGAAGGAACTGGGTGTGAGAGCTGGTATGGACGAAGGATCTGCCAGTGGCCGTATGAATCATTACGAACAAGGCCGACATGTGCCCGATATTGAGACTTTGCGAAAAATAGCGAAGGTGCTGAATGTACCGCTCAGTTATTTCTTTTGTGAAGATGAAATGAGTGCTGAGTTAGTTTGTCTTTTTGAAAAATTAAATGAAAAAGAAAAAGCACAATTGATCGCAATCCTACGAGATGACACACACAAGAGTTTTAAAGAATAAAAGTTACATGAGTGAAAAAATATAAAACCAAACCATATTCAAATGGGGCATTAAATATGGTTTTGAGGTTATTTTTCGATGATACGTAAGTTTGATATAAATTTCCGAATGGGAGTTGGTAATCCAATTTCTTCCAACTGTGATTTTGTAAACCATGCTTGCTGAGCTAAGACAATATCTGTTACGGGGTGATCCCATATCTTAGCTTGTAACTTGTAATGCGAAAATTGATGGTTAAAAGAACCTTTAAGGTTTAATTCTTGAGATAAAAAATTGAATTCGGTTGCTTCTGGTAAACACCACAGCCCGCCCCAAATACCAGAATTTTGGCGCTTTTCCAAAAGGAGTTGTCCATCATTTTCTATCCAATAAAAATGACCTTCTCGGGTAGGTATAATTTTCGTTGGTTTGGGCGTGGGAAACTGGCTGATTTGGTCAGTTGTGAAAGCTTTGCAGTGTGATTGAAATGGACAAATCTCACAATTGGGTGATTTCGGTTTACAGATTGTCGCCCCAATATCCAATAAGCCTTGTGCAAACACTCGGTTGTCTTGACTCGGGGTGTAGGCATGAGCAAGCTCCCATAACTTTTTAATGACCACCGTTGCAGTTGGGATCCCGTCAATTGCAAAGAAACGAC
>NZ_OY781373.1:415000-476476 GCF_963676665.1 uncultured Tolumonas sp. | reverse complement strand
AAGACTCTAGTCAGACAGTTTCAAATGCAGTTCCCAGGTTGAGCCCGGGGATTTCACATCTGACTTATCTAACCGCCTGCGTGCGCTTTACGCCCAGTTATTCCGATTAACGCTTGCACCCTCCGTATTACCGCGGCTGCTGGCACGGAGTTAGCCGGTGCTTCTTCTGTGGGTAACGTCAATGATGATGCGTATTAGACATCAACCCTTCCTCCCCACTGAAAGTGCTTTACAACCCGAAGGCCTTCTTCACACACGCGGCATGGCTGCATCAGGGTTTCCCCCATTGTGCAATATTCCCCACTGCTGCCTCCCGTAGGAGTCTGGACCGTGTCTCAGTTCCAGTGTGGCTGGTCATCCTCTCAGACCAGCTAGAGATCGTCGCCTTGGTGAGCCGTTACCTCACCAACTAGCTAATCCCACATGGGTGCATCCAATCGCGGTAGGCCCGAAGGTCCCCACCTTTCCCCTCAGGGCGTATGCGGTATTAGCAGCCGTTTCCAGCTGGTATCCCCCTCGACTGGGCAGCTCCCCATGCATTACTCACCCGTCCGCCACTCGTCACCCAGAGAGCAAGCTCTCCTGTGCTACCGTTCGACTTGCATGTGTTAGGCCTGCCGCCAGCGTTCAATCTGAGCCATGATCAAACTCTTCAATTAAAGTTTTTTGACTCAATGAATACTTGTTTCTTAATAGTCACTCGCATCATTGATTAAATTTTTTCAATCTAATCAATCTACGCAAGTGCCCACACAGATTGCTTGATATATTGTTAAAGAGCGTGACCGTTAGGTCAGGGACGCGAATCATACGCTTTCCGTTTGCTTGTCAAGCGTTGTTCGTCACAACTGCTTAACTCGCTCTGTGTTGGCGTCTGCCGTCTCAGTGGGGCCGCATTATAGGGACCGAACTTTTTTAGGCAAGCGCTTTTTTGAAGATATTTTCCGAGCGTATTTTTTTTAATCATTGTGTATATAAAAGAAACGAGAGTTGGCTTGTAAGCGTTCAATTAATAAAGGAGTTATCAATTGAACATCATAATTTCATAGGATCACAGGTTAGCCATATGTTGATTTGAATATTTTGTGCCATTCTTATTGGTACATTCATGTTGTTTTTCATGGGGCATAGATTTATGAAACAACTGACAATGGAATCTACTCGCTTTCAACTCTTTGTTCGTCAGGCGCTAATTATCGCCTTCTCTGTTCACACACTGTTCCTATTGCTGTTTGTCGTTCTTAATATCCCTATGCTGATCATTGCACATGTCACCAGCATTGTTCTTTATCTGCTCGCGATTCGCTTCAATCAAACATCGGCATTTAAAGCCATTGCGACATTGATCTGGATCGATCTACTAGGGCATGCACTGATATCTAGTGAAGTATTAGGTTGGCAAAGCGGATTTCATTTGTATTTATTGCTGCTGATCCCGATTACCTTTCTTTATGGTATCAAACCTCAAACCAAACGAATTATTCTAGCTGAGATTGCCATCGTGCTTTATCTGCTTTTGGATTATCACTTGTATGATAAGCCTGCCATGATCGAGTTATCCCCGATGTTATCGATGTTGATTCGTTATCTGAATGCAATCGTTTGTTTTGGCTGTTTGAGCTATCAACTTCATTTTTATTCTGCTTGTTTACAAGAAAGCGGACATCCGCCCATTGATAAACCAGACACCGATAGATTAACTGGCTTACAGAATCGGGAAGCTATTCTGTCAAAAATCGATGAGATATTTTCTTCCTCTGCATTAAATAGACAGCATATGTCGTTAATTATTGCAGACATTGATTATTTCAAAATGATTAATGAACAGTATGGTCATAATATCGGGGATGCTGCGCTAGTTTACGTCGCACAGATATTACATGATTCCATTCGCCATAATGATCGGGCCTCACGTTGGGGAGGCGGTGAATTTCTACTGCTGTTACCTGGTGGTCCATTGAAATCAGCAGAACAAATTGCGGAACGAGTACAAAGCAAACTGCATCAATTGCCGTTGCATAAAAATGGTAAAACAATCACGATTTCCATGACTTTTGGGGTTGCTGAATTATTGCCTGGAGAAGACTTCAATCAATGCCTCATCCGTGCAGATATGGCATTACGTAAAGGTAAAGCTCACGGTAGAAATTGTATCGAATTAGCTGCTACAGACGTTCCTGCAACTACATCGGCATAATGCCGATGTAGTTTTAATTTTTGTATTCTATTCACTCCATCTTCGTTCGTTTATTAACCACTCATTCCTTTCTTTCATCTAAACAATCTTCCTTTTTTAGATTTAAAGGACACTAAATCTGCAAAAATAGGTCGTTTTGTAGTAAATTTACTCCAATATCAAGATATAGCACTTCTTGCCTTCGGCTTTCTTGCCTATGGAGTGTATTTCTGTGTCTGGATATTTATGCATCTTTAGTGGTGCCTCATGGAGGAATGCAATGGACCGGATGTCTATAAGATCCATCTACTTAGGAATAAAACCATAATGAAAATGAATAAACTGACAGCCATGATTCTGATCAGTATGTTAGTGGGTATTCTCACCGGTCATCTGTACCGTTCAAATGTGGCAGATCCCGCGGCTGTGACTGAATTTGCATCCAATATATCGATTTTAACTGACATTTTTTTACGTCTGATCAAAATGATTATTGCGCCATTAGTATTTTCTACGCTGGTCGTGGGCATTGCTAAAATGGGCGATAGCCAAACCGTAGGCCGTGTGGGTATTAAAGCGATGGCTTGGTTCATGACAGCATCACTGGTTTCACTGGCATTAGGTTTGGTGATGGTGAATTTGCTACAACCAGGTGTTGGTTTGAATTTGCCATTACCCGATGTTGCTGCAAAATCAGGTATCAGTGCAACAGCAATTACACTGAAAGACTTTGTCACCCACGCCATCCCCAAAAGTGTGGTAGAGGCGATGGCCACCAATGAGATCCTACAATTAGTGATCTTCTCTTTGTTTTTTGGTGTTGCCGCAGCTGGTCTGGGCGATAAAGCGAAACCAGTGGTTAATGTGATGGAAAGTATTGCTAACATCATGTTGAAAGTAACTGGTTATGTAATGAATTTCGCGCCATTTGCTGTTTTTGGTGCCATTACTGCGTTGATTGCGAAACAAGGTTTAGGAATTTTGCTGACGTATGGCACTTTCGTTGGTGAAGTGTATGGCTCAATTCTGATCTTATGGGCTTTATTATTACTGATGGGCAGTCTATTTCTTGGCCGTCGAGTGTTAGGTTTGCCGAAATTCATTCGTGAACCGATTTTACTGGCTTTTTCTACTGCCAGTTCAGAAGCCGCTTATCCAAAAACATTGCAGGGCTTAAAACGCTTCGGCTGTTCAGAAAAAATTTCCAGTTTTGTATTACCTGTGGGTTATTCATTTAACTTAGATGGCTCCATGATGTATTGCACATTCGCCACTATGTTTATTGCCCAAGCTTACGGTATGGAAATTAGCATTTCACAGCAGATCACCATGCTGTTGTTGCTGATGGTAACCTCGAAAGGTATGGCTGGTGTACCGCGTGCATCATTAGTAGTTATCGCAGCAGCCATGGCACAGTTCCATATTCCTGAAGCCGGTTTATTGCTGCTCTTGGGTGTGGATCATTTCCTGGATATGGCGCGTTCCGCCACTAACGTCATCGGCAATGCGATTGCTTCTTCTGTGGTTGCGAAGCTGGAAGGTGAATTGACCGAACCAGCCGCTGATGATGAAGATTTGCTGGGCGGTGCAGTTTTGGTAAAAGAGTAACGTTTATTTCCAACACCCATACCAAAGAACAGCCCGCTCAGGGCTGTTCTTCATTACGACTTTCGTCGTTACTCTTTTACCGTATCTTCGAGGAAGAAGCGACCTAATGGATTTTGATAAAAATCTTTGATGTTTTTACGGCTAACGTTGCGGTACGGGCTGTAATACAGATCGATCCAGTTCACGTCGGCTTTGGCCATCTTCTGCAAATCAATATACATCTGCTCACGTTTTTTGGGGTCCATTTCAACACGGGCAGCACTCACTAACGCTTTGACCTTATCGTTATGATAGCGCGTCATGTAGTTCTGATTGGCATCGTGACCTAATGTGAAAGTGGTTTTTTGATCAGGGTCGAGAATGTCATTGGTCCAGTACATTACAGAGATATCGTAATCACCCGACACTAACATATCCCAGCTCTGACTCGGATCGACCTTCTGTAGATCAAGCTTCACACCCGCTTTAGACAGTTGTTGCTGCAGTAAAACGGCGATCTGTTCATCCGCTTCATCACCGGCATTCACAATATATTTCAGCGTTAAATCAGAAGCGCCGGCGTCAGCCAGCATTTTCCGGGCTTTTTCCGGATCGTAAGAACGACGCAGATTATCGGCATAATGAAACAAAGCGCCGGTTGGAATATAAGAGTTAGCTACCTGACCATAACCAAAGGTTACAGTTTTTACGATCGCATCTTTATCAATAGCGAAATCCAGCGCCTGACGCACTTCAACTTTACCCAGTGCGCCGTGTGAATGGTTGATCAGCAGATGGTCTTCACGTGTCGACGGGTTCAGTTCCACAGTGAGATCAGTATCTTTCTGCAATGATGAAATGCGGGAAAATGGTACATTCAACGCCGCATCCAGCTCTCCGGCCTGCACTTTCAGCATGCGTGTATTGTCATCTGGGATCGTAAACCAGTCTACGCCATCCAGTTTGACTCTATCGGCCTGCCAGAAATAGGGATTTTTAACGAGTGTGATTTTTTCCCCGCGCACCCACTCTTTAACACGGAACGCACCAGAACCAATCGGTTTTTCAGCAAACTCATCTTCACCTTCCGTTTTTACAGCTTTTTCTGAAATAACTGATGCATTAGGCAGTGCCAGTTGTGACAGGAATGGTGCAGATGGTGATTTCAATGTAATAACGAGCGTATGCGGATCTTTCGCTTCTGCATTGGCGATAATGCTGTAGGAGTCACGCCACAGTGAGCCGGCATTATCACGGATACGCAATAAACTGAACGCTGCATCGCTGGCGGTGACTGGTGTGCCGTCAGAGAATTTCGTATCACGGATCTTCAAGGTGTAAGTTTTGCCATCGTTTGATATAGTCCAGCTCTCTGCCAGACCAGGCTCCAGTTTGGTGCCGGTTTTATCCACACGGATCAGTGGATCAAAAACATTCGAGAATACCCAGTTATCGGCATTCTGTGCCGATTTGATGGGATCAAATGTCGTGCTGTCGTCCCGGCGGCCAATACTCAACACACCCGAAGCTTGTGCTGCTTCACTGGCCAGACATAATGCTAACAGCAAACCACTGACTGCTGTTCTATATGTTTTTTGCTTCATTCCATAACTCCTCAGTTAACGAATTAACACTTTCGCCATCCTTGCGATTAAGCACACAGGCGTAGGTATGATCGGCAATATGCCGGGTTTCAGGAACATTCCCACTACGGCACTGCGTTTGCGCAACCGGACAGCGGGGGTGAAACGGACAACCGGAAGGCAGTGCAACAGGGCTTGGGGGCTCCCCATTCAATGCGTTTTCCGGCAATATCTGGTCAGGATCGATTTCAGGAATTGCCGCAATTAATGCGGCGGTATACGGGTGTTGAGGTTGACTGAAAACAGCTTCAACCGAACCTTCTTCTACAATACGGCCGAGATACATCACAGCCACGCGATCGCACAAACGGCGGACAATGGCCAGATCATGGGCAATAAACAGAATAGTCAGCCCCATTTTTTCGCGCAGGGACATCAGCAGATTGATGATCTGCCCTTGAATGGAGACATCCAGTGCAGCAACACACTCATCAGCGACAATCAGGCGGGGCTCTATCGCCAGTGCCCGGGCAATACCAGCTCGCTGACACTGCCCGCCGCTCAGAGCATGAGGCCGGCGCAGGCCATGCTCAGGACGTAAACCAACCTCGGTCAGCAATTCATCAACGCGGGCCGGAATGCGCTCTTTCGCTACTTTACGGTGAACCCGCAGCACTTCCGCGATACTTTCACCAATGGTTTGTCGTGGATTAAGCGAAGCAAACGGATCTTGAAATATCATCGCTGTCTGCTGACGCAACCGCGCAATATCACTGCGCAAACCATTGGTGATCGGATGTCCATCGAAACGGATCTGACCGCTGGTCGCCTTTTCCAGTTGCAGGATCGCTCGTCCGAGCGTGCTTTTCCCGCTGCCCGATTCCCCCACCAGCCCCAGTGTTTCACCGGCCCGCAGTTGCAGGCTGACATCGCTCACAGCATGCAACTGACGTTTTTTACCAAACAGTTGACCCGCAACAGGAAAACAAACAGACAGTTCATCCACTTCCAGCAATGGCCAATTCGAGTTCAACATAGCACCTCCTGTGCCCGCAGATTGCCTAATGGATGATGACAGGCCGCAAAATGTGTCTGCTCGGCTATAGCTTCCTGCATGCTGGGTTGCCGCACTTCACACGCGGAGGTTGCAAACCGGCAACGAGGATGAAAACGACAGCCGGTTGGAAAGCGCTCGGCAACTGGTGGCTGACCATCAATGGTTAACAATCGTCCCTGCCCGCCTTCGCTAACCGGCTGGCAATCAATCAACCCTTGGGTATATGGATGTAACGCCCGGGCCAACACGGTTCTCTTTTCACCGATTTCACACAGGCGACCACCATACATGACCGCAATGCGATCACAGGTTTGCGCCACGACGCCCAGGTCATGCGTGATCATCACAATCGCAACACCAAGTGTGTCGCGCAACTCCATCAGTAACCGCAGGATCTGCAACTGCACCGTGACATCCAGTGCGGTGGTAGGTTCATCGGCAATCAGGACTTTCGGTTCTGCCGCCAACGCCACAGCAATCATGGCACGCTGACGCATTCCACCTGAAAACTCATGCGGGTAGTTGTTCACACGACGGGCTGGGTCAGGAATACCGACCTGACGCAACAGCCGTACGGCGTCCGCTGTCGCTTCACGCCGGCTGACACCGAAATGCCAGCGACGGCTCTCCGCAATCTGCTCTCCAATCGTCATCACCGGATTCAGATGGCTGGACGGATTCTGGAAAATCATGCCAATCTCCCGGCCACGGATTTTCTCCATCTGACGTTCATTCAGATCCAGAATATCCTGACCTTGTAACTGCACAGAACCACCCGCAATACGCAACGCTTCATTGGGCAGCAGGCGCATCAGGGCGCGGCAGGTCAGCGTCTTCCCCGATCCACTCTCGCCCACCAGCCCCAGCATTTCACCTGCATCCAGACGGAAAGAGACATCATCGACCAACGCAATGCCCTGACGGTTCACTACGCTAAGTTGAGATACATTCAGCAACGTCATGTGCGTTCTCCCAGTTTGTCACCCAAGCCATCAGCCAGCAGACTGAACCCCATCGCCAGTACGACGATAGACAATCCCGGCAGCGCAGTGATCCACCATGCGGTCGTAATGAAACTTTGTCCTTCTGCCACCATGACGCCCCACTCCGCGGTTGGCGGTTGAACACCAAGACCGAGGTAACTGACGGCAGCACCACTTAACAAAACTAAGACACAGTCAGACATCGAGAACACCAGTGCACTGGTCAATGCATTGGGCAGCAGATGAACAAACAGTATGCGGGCGTGGCTATAACCGAGACTGCGGGCGGCGAGAATGAAATCCTGATGCTTCAGTGTCAGCACCTGCGCACGTACCAGACGGGCATAAGAGACCCAACCGACCATTGCCATGGCAATATAAAAGCTCATCAAACCAGGGCCGAGAATGGCAATAATCTCCAGCATCAGCACCAGAAATGGGAATGCCAGAACGATATCGATACAGCGCATCAGTACGGCATCAACTGCACCGCCGATATAGCCGGAAAATGCGCCCAACGTGGTTCCCAGCATAAAAGGAAAGATCACGCCAATCAGACAGATCTGCAGATCGATACGAGCCCCCCACAAGACCCGGGACAGAATGTCACGCCCGAAATTATCGGTACCAAACAGATGACCGGCACCGGGAGGCAACAAGCTGGCCGTCTGATCCAGTTTTGTCGGATCAAAAGGGGCAATCCATGGTGCCAATATTGCCAGCAGTAACCACAGCAGAATAATGGCAGCACCAAAGGTTAATGTGCTCTGACGTGGCAACCAGCGACGATGAGCCTGCTGTAATACACCGATAAAATTCATAGTTTTACCCTCGGATCGAGCGTGACGGTGATCAGATCAGCCAGTAAATTAACCAGTACAGTGGCCAGTGAGAACACCAGCACGACGCCCTGTACGACCATGTAGTCACGACTGAAAATGGCCTTAACCAGCAACTGACCCATTCCTGGCAGTGCAAAGACACTTTCAATAACCACCGTACTGCCGATGAGCCAGCCAATATTGACCGCCAGTAAGTTGATGGTCGGAACCAGTGAATTAGGCATAACATGGCGCCAGAAGATACGGGAGATCGGCTGCCCTCGGGCCCTGGCAGCAGTGACATAGTCGCTACGCATTTCCATGAGCAGACTGGCGCGCAGATTACGGGTCAGCACGGCGGCCAGAGCCAGTGCCACAGTCAGACAAGGCAACACCATGTGGTGCAACTGTTCAAGCCAGTCACTGCCGTAACCTGACACCGGAAACCAGCCGAGGGTGATGCTGAACAGCAAAATCATCATGATCCCCAGCCAGAATGCGGGGAAGCCCAGACCAGCGGTAGACAACAACCGGATCACTTGATCGGCAAACCGACCTTGTTGCCTAGCCGCAATGGCCGCCAGTGGCACAGTTAACAGAATCGCCAGCAAGACACTACCGCCGATAAGCCACACCGTCGGCTCCATACGGGAAAAAATCAGCTTCAGCGTATCGACTCGATAGACAATCGATTTCCCCAGTTCACCGTTCAGCAGATTGCGTAGGAAATAGAAATATTGCAGCCACAGTGGCTGATCGAGACCAAACTGAGCCCGTACCCGCGCCAACGCAGCAGGTGTACTACGCACGCCAAGTAAAATGCGGGCCGGATCACCGGGAATGCTCCGCACCATCACAAAGGTCAATATACTGATACCAAACAGTACCGGTAGCAGCTGCAATGGCCGGAACAGTAAAAAACGGTAGCGATGCATATTCACTCCTTCGAAGCTCGCTGACGATAAAAACAGATAACTGGGCTGTAACAACCGATTGTGTAGCTCGCACTTGCATGTGTGTCATTTTCAGCGCAGCCCGTCACGGCAGCGATCCTTTGCGGTGCAATCGAATGGCTATAACCAGACAATCGCCCCAGAAGTGAACACGCAAGCATTTTTCTTTCCAGTAATGTGACCAAATGTCAGCATTCCTACGTTCATCACCCCGACATTGACGCTCATCGACGCGGGGAAAGCATTGCCTATCAAACCGGACTCAAGCTTCATAAATCCTTTCGCAGACAGACAAACCGTCATAACAACCTGAAGCTTATGATCATCCTACTTATGCTCTTCATCGGCAGATATTAGTAAAAATGCTAGTTTTCAGCCCAAAACATGACTTGTCGCGTGGCACCTGAATTGCATGATGCTATACAGCTTCACACTGCTCGTTTCTGAGCCGTGGCGTACGATGCGTTTTTGGAGAGTCATCATGAGTATCAGAATAAATCCAGGCACCACTCCCCGATCAGATACCCTTAGTCAGGCTTTCGCTGAACTGTATCAGCAAACCTCGAGATTGGGATTTGATGCCATGATCTATGACTACACCCCAGTGCCTTGTTCTCTGGAAGGTGAACTGATCACGCCGTCACTGTTACACATGAGTAATGTCCCGGATGATATGCATTCGTTATGGTGTGAACAGGGCTATTATCAGGCCGACCCGGTGCAGATTTATGCCCTGAAGACCTGTGCCCCCTTTGTATGGTCTTATCAGCGCCCGGAGAAAACAGCGCTGCGCGCGGTATTAGCGGAGCAGCACCAGCCGGTGCAAAACTACATGCGAGATCACCGCATGTCCTGCGGTGTCACCGTGCCACTGCATCTACCTAATGGCGGTTTTGGCACCATCACCGGGATCACTTCCTGTTCACAACAAGAGCTGACGTTGAATGAAACACTGGCGGAGCTGAGTTTTATTGCTCATGCCTTCCACGAATCGGTATTCCCGCTCTTTGATAAAGAGACTCTGACCTGCCAGCATGTGCACTTAAGTAAACGTGAACGCGAATGTCTCGCCTGGTCAGCTGAAGGGTTAACAGCCAAAGAGATCGCCCGCAAGCTGCACCGCTCAGTGGCCACCGTTAGCCTGCACCTGAATACAGCCACGCATAAACTCGGTGCCAGTAACCGGGTTCAGGCCGTCGTCAGAGCGATGCACTACCGGTTACTCGACAGTTAAAATCTATCTATTTTGCTAGCTTTTCGGACGGTGCATGCTGTTTTACCTTGTTGTTATCTTCAGGCAACAGGAAATACATTATGTACACCATTCATGACGGTTATGCCCCATTCAGGGATTACAAAACCTGGTATCGTATTTGTGGCGACCTGCGTAACGGTCAGACACCACTGGTCGTCGCTCACGGCGGGCCCGGTTGTACACATGATTACGTCGATGCGTTCCGCGACATCGCCAAAAGTGGCCGGGCGGTTATCCACTATGACCAACTAGGTAACGGACGCTCCACTCATCTACCTGATAAACCAGCTAATTTCTGGCAAGTTTCACTGTTTCTTGATGAGCTGAATAACCTGTTACAGCATCTGGGCATTGCAGAAAACTACGCACTGCTGGGCCAATCATGGGGTGGCATGCTTACAGCAGAACATGCCGTGACACGTCCCGCCGGGCTCAAAGCCATTGTGATTGCCAATTCCCCCGCTTCTATGGCGCTCTGGCTACAAGCTGCAGCCCGTCTGCGTGCAGAACTGCCGCCGGAAGTTCAGGAGTGTCTGCTGATACACGAAGCTGCGGGTACACTAACCAGCGACGACTATCGAGCCGCCAGCCAAGTGTTTTACCAACGTCATGTCTGCCGTCTTGATCCGTGGCCGGATGAGGTGAAACGCACGTTTGATGCGATGGATATTGACCCGACCGTTTACCATGCGATGAATGGCCCGACGGAGTTTCATGTGATTGGGTCAATGAAAGACTGGAGCATCATTGATCGGCTGCCTGCGATTTCTGTTCCGACACTGCTGATCTCTGGTCGCTACGATGAAGCCGCACCGGAAGTGGTACAGCCGTTTGCTGACCATATTCCTGATAATGAGTGGGTTATCTTTGAAGAATCAAGCCACATGCCGCACGTAGAAGAGCGTGAATTATGCATGGAAACCGTGGCCGCATTTCTGGCAAAACACTGCTAGCAAACTGAACATGCTGCAATCCGTAAACGCATAACATCAATGGTTCGCCAGTCATTGCAAAAACAACTGCAATGACTGACGAACCATGAATATCTGAATTTATTCTACGTTCTGAATTTGAATATTGACAATTTATTAAAAATTAAATAAAAACAAACACATATACAAAAGCAATCCAATTTAACCTTTAGCATTGGTACCGTTCTTGGTACCAGCAGACAAAGCTCAGAACTACTTAATATCCATCGCTGATGCATCTGAATACCATGCATCTATAAACCCTGAGACTGAAAATTCGGTGATCCATGGCATTTGCTGCAACCAGCTCTTCAACTCGGTTATTTGTGTTTCAGTTAACGTGCCACGCTCCGACTTACAGATAAACCCTGATATCTGATTACCCGTCATGCTTCCACCACCGCCAAACACACATCCCTGAGCTTCAACATAAGCCAACAATTGGTCTAGGGCCTGTTCGAAGTCCAGAATAGTTTGATTGAAGGTCAGATCAATGGTTACACCAAACTCTTGAAACTCACCTACCCGTAGTTTTTTGCGTAAACGTCGTGAACGGAGTTTGTTCATTTCATTTGGTTTAAGCAATTTCATTGTGTTGCTCCAAATATCCCTAAGAGACAGTTAGATTTTGATGCCATAAGTTAACTTAGTCGCCACCAGCAAAAAAACAAAGGCGCGTTATGTACCTATATCTGAGTCTTCAGCTAACGTCTCATAATGTCTCATTAGATCTATTTTTTCTGCAATTCATCGATTAATGATGCACCTGAGAACCACTTTCTAGACCCGAACTATAAAGATGTGTAAATACAGCACCGGCTTTTGCATTAATTTCCTCTGCATTAAACGCTGTAGCAGGCAGATGGGTAAACAGGTGTTTGATTATTTCAGCCTTCATCTGAGCTTGCACCGTAGCCATACTCCGTAAGCGATCTAGTGCAAATCGCTGGTCAGCTAACTTAACCAACAACTCCTTTGCAATTGTTTTAATAATTTCGCGATCTTTGGGAGTTAATGACTCTTTTTGCAACAAATCAAATACCGCCAATTCGGCTTCATTGCCCAAGCCTTCTCTCAAATAACGCTTTTCTTCTTCACTACAATCATCATTGAACGCAAATAGATCATCCATTACCTTCTGGATCTCTGCGGTATCCTTGTCTTTGTTATACTCTTGCACGATTTCTTGGTAGCGTTCATACAAGTCAACTCGTGTAGGGTTGAGTGCCACCATAGCCGCTAATCGTTCTTCGATTTTTTCCATCAAATTCATTGCGACAACATTCTTGAATGGCGTTTTCTCGAATTCAGCCCTTAGCCTTGAAAAATCAATATTTGATAGATCATAACGGGCTGTTTTTTCTTTTACTGCCAATGATTCAGTATCTATAGCGACATCAACTACGTCATACAAATCCTGAAGCAAGCTACTGACATCTGGTGTTGTTCTGGCATCTCGTAGCTTGTTATATATTGCAGAAATAGCATTTTCTTGAGCATCAAATTCAAACAGCCCGGGATTTGGAAACAACCCGCGATGACGAGCTTGCACATCTTCAACAATCACCTGATATGTCTTCCGACGCTCATCACTTTCGCATAACAGATTAACTGCCTCCAAAATTTTATGTTGTTTCTCAAAGCCCTGTGCATTAATCAGTTCATCCAGATCAAATCCTAAATCCATCAGAAAATCATGTGCTGCTTTGAGGCTGTCTGCATATTCCAGCAGCGCTTCAGCATCATCTCGAACTGTGTCAATTTCCCCTTCACCTTTGCCAGTACCAGCTCTGTCGCCTTGAGCAAAGGTTGCTAATGCACGTCGTAAGCTTTTGATCATCCCATTGTAATCGATGATCAAACCGTGTTTTTTGCCACCCCCCACACGGTTTACACGGGCAATTGCTTGCATCAAGGTATGGCCTTGCATAGGCTTATCGAGATACAAGGTCGCCAGACTTTTTACGTCAAAACCCGTCAGCCACATGGCACACACAATCGCAATACGGAATGGGTTCTCCGCTTTCTTGAATTCTATCTCCAGCGTACGAGAGATCATTTTTTCGCGGTGAGGTTTGATGTCGAGAGGTTCATCGTTAAAATTCCGCCACTTGGCAAACTCTGCGACTTCACCCTGCTCTTGAGATACCACCACACAACATTCTGTTGCCTTCATCCATTCAATTTGCTCTCGGCGACGCTTGAGCAGTTCTGTTGGCGCTTTGCCTTTGGCTGCGAATAGCGCCTCTTCTTTTTCGACGGACGCTTCAAGCTTTGCTGTTTTTTCCTGCCATTTTGCCACGATCAGATCGTGCATTTTTACGCAGGTAATTTTGTCCAGGCAAACCATCAGCGCCTTGCCACCACCATTATCGACAACCTGCCAACGTTGGTGGAAGTGATCCACAAAGTGCTGTGCGACTTTATCAAGGCGAGTTGGCGAAGTCAGGATGGGATAATCGCGTGCCAATTCTCGATAAAGTTTTTCCTCTTTTTCATCGGTCCAGGGATCATCCAGCGTGGCAGTTTGTTTAGCTATTTCGATGTGTTCTGCAATTCGCTCACTGACCGTTGGATCAATAATCTTCAGCTTTTCGCCCGCGTTCTCGTAAAACAGCGGTAAAGTTGCGCCATCTGCGACAGCACGCTGGAAATCATAGATAGAGACATAATCACCGAAAACATCACGGGTAAGCTGTTTTTCACCTTTATCAATCAACGGTGTGCCCGTAAACCCGAGAAACTTAGCTCGCGGTAGCCCTTTCCGCATGTTTAGCGCCAGTCGTCCATATTGAGTACGATGCGCTTCATCACTGATGACGATAATATCTTCACGTTCGGAATAGGCTTTCGTGACTCGCTCTTTATATTTCTGGATCAAACCAAATACATAGCGGCGGTTTTGATCGCGCAACATCGAACGCAAGGCTTCACCACTTTTCGCTTGATCCGTTTTACTGTTAGCTCGTCCGCAATTGGTATACGTCGATGCAATTTGCTCATCGAGTTCTGTTCGGTCGGTGATCACCACAAAGGTCCATGAGGCTGATATCTTGCGGTGGATTTTCTCTGTCAAAAACACCATCGAGTAAGATTTACCTGAACCTTGTGTATGCCAAAACACACCCAATTGACCAGCATCAACTTCCGCTTTTATTTTGGGATCGGTGGAGGTCAATCGATCGATCACTCGATTTACACCGAGAAATTGATGGTTACGGGCTACGATCTTGCTGGTATTGCCTTCAGATGCATCGAATAAGATAAAATTTTCAACAATATCGAGTAGGCGTTTCCTGTGCAGCATACCCACCAGCAGCAGAGGTAACAGAGGTTGATCTTTTTTCGGCTCTGGGTCGTCTTCATCAAGCCGCTTCCAACGATAAAAATGTTCTTTACTAGAAGTAAGGGAACCGTATTGAGCATCGTGACCGTTAGAGATAACGACTAAAGCATTCCAGTGGAATAAATGAGGGATAGTATCAAGATAGTCGGAGTAATTTTTCTTATACGCGCTATCAATGTGAACTTCAAAACGCTTCAACTCTATAAAGATCAGCGGTAAACCGTTAATAAATCCAATGATATCGGGTCGACGCAGCCATAATTTACCTCGAACCCAAAGCTCCCGCACAGCAATATAGGTATTATTGATTTCATCAGTAAAATCGATCAGCCGCAAACGTTTGTCTACAGTCCGGCCTTTGGTATCGCGATATTTAACTGGCACACCATCGCGGAGTAGATTGTATTTTTCTTCATTTTTCGCGATTAATAACTTGGATATATCTTCTTGTAATACTTGGGTTAATGCCTGATGGTAAGCTTCATCTGGCAGGTTAGGGTTCAAACGCTTCAATGCCCCCATTACCTCTCGACTCAGCACAACTTCTCTATCAGAAGATCGCCCCAACAAGCTATCCGGACCAAAATCCTCTTCATCCTGAGCGAAGATGTTCGTCCAACCGAGATCTTTCTCTAGTAATTCAGCCGTTGGGGCCTGGATTAATAAATCTTCTGAATAGTCTTTTTTAGCCATCAGTTTCCCTTTCTTATTGTTATGGCGTAGCTCCAACTCCCTGCCAGATTGGTAAGTTCTGCCAATTGCTGGGAAAATCCATTGACGTGACCACTACAGCATGTCGAGCAATTAAATCTTTCAACCGGGCGCGCCAATGATGCTGAGGTGCAATCGTATCCATACAATGCAATAAAATCACTAGGGTATTGTAAAGTTTTCGAGATCGATTCTGGCACTGAGCAGATAACCCTGCTGGTTTGTTGCGAGTGAGCAGAGGTGTGATCGTGAACTCCCGATTCCACAAACGGCTATGATGGGCGCAGGTGTTACGCACCAGAGAAAGGTGATGCAACCACGATTCAAGCACCTTTTCATCGACCCCATACACAGCGGCAATTGCACGCCGAGTCGGCATTGGTTTGAGATTGTTATACCAACGAGAAAGCAGGCCCAGCGACATGACTTCACAGACAGCCCAGATAGGTGGTAGCGCTTCGATATAATTATTTCTGAGGTGCTTGATAAACGTTTCGTCAGAGCGGTTAACCTCTTCTTTCAGCTTATCAAAATTACTTTGCCAGCGATGAGAATTAAAGGCCAGAGAATCATCCAGATGAGCGTGCGGGCCATGCAAATGCGCCAGCTGATAAGCCCACTGACTGCGTACCGACACCTCTACTCGTTCGATAGCATCCAAAACAAGCAAACGAAGTTCACGATCGAATAAATAAAGATTCAGCACATCCGAAAAACGAGTGCCGGGCCGAAATGAATGAGCGCCGTGATTGGCTTCGAAAGGCAACCAGTAAGCGCCAAGACGGTAATAATTGAGATGTTGTAGGTAGAATTCAGCCTGTGCAGGGTCATCGAATTCCATACCACGCTGCTGAAGCTGGCTTACTTGCTGTGCATAGCTGGTGGCTGGTTTGCTGAATGGGACTTTCATTGTGTGCCCCCGACTGACCTCAGGATTGAAGTTGCCGAGTGCACAAAAAAGTAACCCGCCGGTTTGAGGATGCGTTTGCACACATAGCCTTGGCGGGTTTTGTTACTAGTAAGTATACGTGTAACCGGCCCTAAGCAGCAAGTCAGCATGGGAATTAATTCTCTATCTCTGTAAGACCGAGCAGGTGTAAATGAGGTCATAAGGCGACCTCATCAGGCAATGAAATATTAGAAACATCAAGTTGGCCAGACATGAGTTTCGGAAGCAATAAGTCTCTTGCTTGAACTAACTTAACACAGGCAGATTCGAGCTGTTCAATTTGAGAAACCATAGGAGTAACTATTTCCTCAAATTGACTCAAAACGTCATCGTTGGGTTTCAATATCGGCATATTAGCAAATTTAGATTTGCTAATATTGGCCATTGTGGATCCCCCCCCTAATCCAAGCATATATTCCCTGAGTTCGGAAAGAGTAAAATATAGATATACGCGGTAGAAATTTTTATGTGGAATAATTGCGTTAATTTGTTGATTTGTATGACTTGGTTGACCAATTATTGACACGACACCAACAGTCCCAATACAAGAAACTGCAACGGAACCTACAGGAAGTAATTTATTCTTTTGCGAATCAGACCCTGAATTGCTCAATGTTTGTAACGCTGAACTAGTAACCATTCTACCGTGCATATCTGGTGTTTTGATAAAGGGAATTTCACCACCAAAAAAATCTGGGTTTGATGTAGATGGAGTTTTACCAGTTTCAACCTTTCCAAACATACCAACGACATCAAAATCCCACTCTTCCGGAACACCATCTTTCACTGGTACAGACTCGTGCCCCGGAAAGCGCAAAGCGACAAACCATTCACGATAAATGCGACGAGCAGCCTCTTCGAGTAAAGCGATACGGCGCTGGTTGGTGGCAATCAGGTCGTCGTAGGTTGATACAATCTGGCGAATTGCAATTTGTTCATAAACGGGGGGTAAATGAACTTTGATTAACCGCAAATCGCTGCCTCGAATACCTTTTATTGTTGCGCCCCCAACAATTGCTCGAATTCTTCCTCTCCCTACAGGAGAACGAAAATAATTGAAGAAAAACTCAGGGTCTGCAATGGTCTGATTGAGACGAACTCGAATAATCGATGATTCAAAAGTCATCGGTTTGCTTGGCTTATAGACCAGCGAACACTTTCCTGCTCCTTCTTCCACCAGTGAACGACGGCCAAACAGCAGATCTCCATCGATAAGACCGTTCTTATCCATTTCCGCATCGGACATCCGAATCAATGACGTAGGCTGATCGCTTATCCGGCTAAACGCAAACAATTCACCCATATTGACGATTGATACACCCGAACCATGGTGGTCTTTGCTTTTATAAACACCATTACGACTTGAAACCTCAAACAGCGATTCAAAATCAACCTCGCTCCAACTCATCTCAACAACTCCTTAAAGTTGTCTGCAATCCGCACCGCCAGCTCCGCCGCTTTGTCATTTAGCTCTGCCAGTTCATCATGGATCTCGCGCAACCTCTCTGCAAAGTCGTCTTCATCCTCTTCAGTTACTGCGGCAACACCGACATAACGCCCAGGCGTTAATGAATAATCATTTGCGGCAATGTCATCAATGGTGACGGCTTTACAAAGCCCGGGCACATCATCAAATAGCGCATGAGGGAAACGACTATGCAACCAGTGCACCTGATGAATGAAATAGACAGCCTGTTTCAGCGCATCGAGCACCGCATCTCGCACAGTAGGTTCTTCGTTCTTTTTCACATCGGCCACCAGCAAGGCACGTTTTGCTTCACGGATCGCCCTGCCATCAAAGGCCTTACTATTGCGCGCTCGTAAGGTTTTCTCTGCTGTTTCCAGTAGCTTGAGCCATTGCTTATGACGCGCTTCCAACAGTTTGATTGTGCTCTTTAATTGCGGAGACAGTGCATCGAGTGTTGTTTGTAATGCAACTTGTGCAGTGTGATTAACCGATTCTGTCAGCAGCAGAGCAATTTTAGCTTGCGCTTGTGCGCAAGCCGTCAGCAATGCAGAAAGGGAATCGGGTATATGGGTGTTAGCCGCCGCCAGCTCAGCCCTAAAGGCAGATAAATGCCCCTGCATCTCTGCTGTAGCTTGCTGACGCGCTGCGGTTTGTTCCGTCGTTAGCGCAGCACCGTTAGCGAATGGTTCGAGTAACTCGTCGATTTGTACGTCACGGCTAAAACGTTGAAGCTTCATGCTCAATTTCTGCACGGCACGCGTATCTTTGTGGATGAGTTTTGGTAATTGCGACAACCACTCTTTCACTTGCGCCTGATAACGGGCGATCAATGCCACGAACTTTTCAGTTTCCCCGCGATATAGCCAGACAATCGCATTCAGGTTCGCCAACTGTTCTTCTGTAAACACATGCGAACGAGCCGAAACAACGTGATAAACATTACGCGCGTCGATCATCAGCACCTGATCGGTTACGGACTGATCTTTGCCTTTATCAAAGAACCAAAGAGTGCATGGCAAGCTACGGGTGTAGAAAAATTTATTACCAATCGCCATCATCACATCGACGTGACCAGTTTTGACCAGCTTTTCACGGATATCCCTATCTTTATTCCCTGCATCAGAAGCACTCGATGCCATAACAAAGCCTGCACGACCGTTATCGTTCAAGTAGGAGTAAAAATATTGGAGCCACAAGCTATTCGCATTGCTGATCGCCCCTGTTTTCGCATTGGTGCCAGGCAGCCCAAACGGCAGACGGCCTGCATCATCAACTTGGCCTTCCACTTTTTTAGTGTCGACGCCATCTACGTTAAACGGCGGGTTAGCCATAACAAAATCGCATTGGCCAATGAGATGATCAATCTGGTCGTAAAAGGTATTTCCCTGACGAATGTTGGTTGCATCTAACCCATGCACCACTAAGTTCATACGCGCCAGATTGGTGTTGGTATCGCTTTTTTCCTGACCATGGAAAGTAACCGTATCGTTCGCAAACTGATGATTCACATTCTGGATAAAATGCCCGGTCTGCACAAACATACCTGCAGAACCACAAGCTGGATCTAATACCAGACCATGATCTGGTTCGATAATGTTAACAATCATGCGGACCAACGATGGAGGCGTGAAAAATTCTCCACCCTCTTGTGCGCCACTCATTGCGAATTTGTTGAGGAAATATTCGTAGATACGACCAAAGACATCACCAGTGGCTGCTTTAATCGCAGGGCGATTAAATATCTTGACCAATTCAGCTAGCAGATCGGGTTCAAAGGCCGAGTAACCCCGAGGTAACGCACCTTTGAGCACTTCGTGTTCTTGCTCGATAATGTCCATCGCATCATCAATCACATCCCCAACTTGTTCACCTTGCGCTAAATTTGCAATGTGATCAAAACGAGCCTCTTCAGGCAGATATATCGCAGCTTTTCCTTGAAAACCCAGTCTAATCAGTTCTTCTCGTTGTTCTACCGGGACTTGTGATGGGATATCAGCCTCAATCTCAGGCAGATAGGCTTTGAAGCGGTTCTCTGCATGACGTAAAAATATCAAGCCAAGTACAGGCATTGAATATTCCGCAGCAGTCAATTTGGAGTTCGCGCGCAGCTGATCTGCTGCTTCCCAGAGTTCATTTTCAAGTTGCTGGATGTTCATTAAGTATTTCTCGTTATGCTGCCTGTCGCTAGCACTATTGTCTTACCAACAAAGAATCTCTCTTTTTTGTAAAAGAGCTGAGGTAATGTTTTGATTACGTGAGTCTATCAGACAGGCCATAAAACATTGAGCCATATAAGCCGTTTTTCACGCCATCAAAATCGAACTAGTCCATTTCCTTAGCCAATAGTAAATGCTCATTAAGGACTGAGGAAAAGCTGAAGATAAATTCATTTCTAACGAGGTTGCTGGTGGCTTGTTCCAGCGCCCTGATAAAAGTTACAGAGATCGCTGTTTTGTCACTGATATATGCATACCCCCACTATACTTGATGTTTATGTCTTTTTGAGTCCAGTCTCCTTAGATTTCTCAAATTTCATTATTGTTTGTAAACACTTAGGTTTCTGAGCGATCTATTGATATAGCAAGCGATCACCAGCTTCAATGATCACTTTAGGCTAGGTGATCACTTTAATTACTAATAAAGAGATCACCAGATACACATAACCAATTGAATTTAAAGAAATTAAACTTAATCCGTAATTTTTTATAAAATTTTAGGAAAAAAATAATTTAAATTTTTCGAATGTATCTGCGTGCAGTGGCGGGGTGAAGACCGTATGTTTCTGCATATTGAGCAATCGTTATATGCTGTGTCGCAGCTAACGCTTCATATCTGGCTCGATGATATTCCCACTTGGAGCTCAAAGGCTTACGGCTTAACTCTAGGTAAGCCGTTTTATGCAATAAACCGTGATCGCTAATATATACAGCCACACTGAGACCTTTCGGCGCATATTTTTCAGCATATTGCTTTTTATGACGCGCCCAAAAATCTCGTTTTAACTGAGCAATACCCAGATCTCGAAATCTAAAGTAAGTCTGACTGATATCCAGATGGTATAAATTTGCATACTCTTTAACCGACATCCCATTCAAAAGAACTAATATCTTATAATTCTGTCTATGAAACTCCCAGACTCGTCTAAATTCAAAATAGTTTAAACTATCCAACTCGGTATCAAATGTTGGAATCGTATATCCGATATATGAATACTTTCTCAAAAATCCTAGAATACTCCAATATCTCATAATTTTATTATCCGGCTGATCTGATAATCCTTCACCGCAGGACCTCGCATGCCTTTTGTTTCAGCCTTAGCCAAATAACTTAAGTGATAAATCATGGCTGAAACTTTATGCAATAACTCTCTGTGTACTCGATGAAACTTAATATACCCTTTGGGAACATGGCCATATTTCCACAGTTCATCGACAAATTTATAAATAGTATTCGAATGCCTGACTTTTTGACCATCCATCAAAACTGCAATGTGATAGTGCTGCTTATTTGACAGATGCTGCTCCCTAACCCATACATACCCCATATAACATTTTCCATAATGAGATTTTATTTTTTGTTTTAACTTTTTAAATAAATCACTGACTGGTGCATTATCATTTGTCCATGCAGACATTCTAAGCTCCAATCGAATTGCTATCATTTTGCTAGTCTTATCGAATAATTTATATACAAAATCGAGCATCCCATTCATGATATCCCGACGTATTTCATACTTTTTGATGACAGGCCAAACAACGTCATCATGGGTATAATATTTACAATATTTGTGAAAGAAGCCCTCTTTAGATCGCATATAATTAATATCCTGTAACTATCCAGAGCCAGCAATAACCTTCGATCCCTTACCAGCAAAGGCTTAAGACCTAAATTCAGATTCTAAAATACTTGGTAAAAAACGACTTAGGTGTGTCAAATTGCGTCATTTTGCTTCAAAAAAAAGGCCAATACTGGCCTTCATGTTTTGATCTAATTTATGGTTTATTCAAAAATGAATTTATCTCTTTACGCCGCCATCCAATTAATTGACCATTGTCATGTCTTAATGGTTCTGGTAACTGTTTTTTCTCCACCCACCGACTAATCGTTGACCTCGATCTGTTCAATATCACCATCAATTCAGGTGTTCTAATGATCGATTCTGGTTCTGGTAAATTACTGACTAAGAACTCATGAAATTTATTACGTCTGCTTTTCTTCATGTATCAACATAACCTTCATTGTTACCGTGAGTGGATCCACAACAGCAGGTCTGATAACAACCATGCACAACTGCTAAGACCAAGTTTCTTGCGTGCAGGAAAATCACCTGACTTTTCCAGTTGCCATGCGTGGGTTCTTGATATTGATGTAATTTCTTTGCGCTCTGCTTCACGAACAAGGCGATCATGCAAGTAACCATACTGAGTCAAAATGCTCTGACGTTTAGTTTCTGAATACATAAAAAATCCTCTCATACTATCCACAGCTGTTCCGTGGAGTTCGAGAGGATTCTGGTCTGTAACCTATGAGATGAAAATCACAGGAGGGGGGTGGGTTATAGTTTTAGTTCCTTATTCATACTACTAACTTTGCGATTAATATATCCAAATGTATCTTTCAACCCCGTACGAGTATCACGCGAACCGATATCACCGTATTTTTGGGGATTTAAAGAGATAAATTTATCTACATCCGGCTGTATTTTCTGAGTGTAGTATTTTAAAGTTTGACTTGGATTTTCATTTTTAACCAAAATGAATAGCCTTTTAATTTCATCCATCAGCGGTTGTAAACGTTCGACAGTTTTCATACCACCAGCAATACCGGAAACTTTCGACTCCCTTCTTTTTCTGCTGTCATATCGTTGATATGTATGGCCCGTAGCAAGGAGCAACTCTTTACCCTGAATTTTTTTCACATATTTACAAGTTTGTTTCGCACCCAACAAAGAAAGTGCTGTCACTAGCTTTTGACCTAGCATTAAATACGGATCATCATCGGTCATGGGATTATCAAACTCATTTCCAGCACTATCTCGGCTAATAATTTTACCAAGACTCTCAAAAGGAACCTCGTTTATTATTTTAAGCTCGCTCTCAACTTCAGCTATAGCATTTAACCCCGCATGTATAAAAGTTAATGCATGCTTCTTTTCAATATTATCCTCATTACATTCAGATAGAATTTCATCAATGAATTGAATATATTTTTGGAGAATATTCATTTTATACCTCGGAACGAGTGTTAATGATTGGTGCTAATAAATCTGATAATTGGTTTAGTGCATCTCTGCGCTCATCAAGATAGTCATGTCGATTGTAAATACCTTCGACACCCTTTAATTTATGATTGAGACATCTTTCTGCTACATGGCTTTGAATGCCGATTGATGCAAGAAGGCTTCTACACGTTCGCCGTAAGTCGTGAATAGTAAAATGAGAGACACCAGTCTGACCGATGTAATCAGGCGTTGGTTGTTTATTACTATCCACCTTTTGTCCGAACATTTTTGCTAATGCGTGATTTAGCGTATCGCTTGATATGTATTCACGACGTTTACTTGATCTTCTGGAAGGGAATAGATAATCAGATCCACACGCACGCACCTTCAGTTCCATAAGCCAAGCAACAACCACTGACGGTAAGGGAATGCATATTCCTGTAGATGTCTTGGTTCTCTCTGCGGGTAAAAGCCAAAGCTGCTGCTGAAAATCAAATTCATCCCATCTAGCTGCAATTAGCTCATTCTTTCTAACTCCAAGGGTCAGCAATAATGCAAACGCAAGATAGTTATCCCGAGTGAATTGAATTTGATGTTGTTTTAATACTGAAAAAACCTTTTCTAACTCATGGAGCTCCAAATATCGTTCACGACTCTTCTCTGCACCACCAGCATCAGACATCGTAAATGCCTGAGCAGGGCTGTAATCGATCAAATTAAGTTTAATGGCATGCTTGAACAGTTGCTTACAGACCATCAGAGCATCATTTGCAACAGCATTTCTTCCGCTGGTGGATACAGAATGCAAGATCGATCTAATGTCTCTAGGGTTGACCGACGCAACAGCCAAATCACCGATATAAGGCGCTATCTCTTTAGAATAAATTCGTTTGGGTATCTGTGTATTTTTGATTCTTCGTTCAACATCATGCTCAAACCAGTCATTAAACAAATGATTGACGGTTTTAATTGTTTCTTGCTCTGCACGTTTCTTTTCCAGTAATGGATCAAATCCTGATTTGATCTGAACTTTAAGCTGTGCCGCTGTAGCTCTTGCTTGAGCAATAGACGTATATGGATAGATACCATCAAGCGTGAACCATAAACGCTTTTGATTAACCGGACTGGTGTATCGAATTTGCCAGCTGGCAGCACCACTCGAAGAAATCCGAAAATAAAGCCCGCCGTCCATAGCCCAACGACCTTCTATTCCTTCTCGAATTAGTTTATCCAACTGTTTATTGTTCATGCCGTGCTCTGTAGGTTTGGTACCAACGATTCTTTAGATTGGGTACCAATTTTTTATTGGATCCACTCTTGGTACCAATATTTATAGCACAGACGAATACGAAACCGAACAGACAAAAACAAAAAAGCCTATAAAATATATAGGCTTACTTGAATCTCGATACATTTAAAAACAGCAAAAAACATCATTCTACGTTCTGAATTTGCTCTCTCATCTGCTCAATCAACACTTTCAGCTCAACGGCTGCTTGCGTGACTTCCGCATTAATTGATTTGGATGCTAATGTGTTCGACTCACGATTGAATTCCTGCATCATGAAATCCAGACGACGACCGCAAGCCCCACCTTTGCTGATGATCTTGCGGGTTTCGGTGACATGCATGTCCAGACGATCCAGCTCTTCGGCAACATCAATTTTTTGCGCCAGCATGACTATTTCTTGCTCCACGCGGGTGGCTTCCAGTTCAACCTTGGCCTCAGCCAGACGGTCTAACAAACGCTGACGCTGCCAGTTCAGAATCGCCGGCATGTGTTCACGCACTTTCGCCGCTTCCACTGCAACCCCTTCCAGACGTTGTTCCAGCAGGGCTTTTAATTTGTCGCCTTCAGAACGACGTGCTGCGATGAACTCTTTGAATACCTCATCAAATGCCGCGAGCAGCGTGACATTGAGCGCATCCATGTCTTGCTCTTCGCCTTCCATCACACCTGGCCAACGCAGAATATCAACCGGATTTAACTGCCCCTGCCCAGCACGATCAATCACCCATAAGGCATTATCAATCAGCTGTTCCGCCAGCACTTCATTGATTTGCAACTGGCCTTGGCTAACCTGACTTTCAAAACGCAGATTACATTCAATTTTACCGCGCTCTAATCCCTGACGGAAACGCTCACGCAACACCGCCTCCAGATTGCGGAACGATTCCGGCAAGCGGAAGTAGGTTTCCAGATAACGTTGATTAACGGAGCGGATTTCCCAGACTGCCGTTCCCCAGTCACCTTTGAATTCTTTGCGGGCGTAACCGGTCATACTATGGATCATGGCGTGCTCTTTGATTAGCGTGAAATTAGACCGATTATACTCATCCCGCACTACGGCGTCAGTAGCCATGCAATGCAGACATAGATCACGTATAATTCATGGCAATTTAATCAGCCAGGAATCATCATGCGTCCAAGCGGAAGAACGCCGGAACAACTACGCCCTATCACTATTACCCGTCAATTTACCTGTCATGCCGAAGGTTCTGTATTGGTTGAATTTGGTCGCACCAAAGTGCTGTGCACAGCCACAGTTACCGAAGGTGTACCGCGTTTTCTGAAAGGAAAAGGCCAGGGTTGGGTAACCGCTGAATACGGTATGCTGCCACGCTCCACCCATTCACGCATGCACCGTGAAGCAGCTTCCGGTAAACAAGGTGGCCGGACGTTAGAAATTCAGCGTCTGATCGCGCGCTCCCTGCGTGCGGCAGTGGATTTAACCAAACTGGGTGAACACACCATTACCGTGGATTGCGATGTATTACAGGCCGATGGTGGTACACGCACTGCGTCGATCACCGGTGCTTGTGTGGCGTTAGTGGACGCACTGAACTGGTTACAAGCCAAAGGCACGCTGAAAACCAACCCGCTGAACTTCATGGTCGCCGCAGTGTCTGTTGGTATTTATGATGGTGTTCCGGTTTGCGATCTCGATTATGACGAAGACTCCAGCGCCGAAACCGACATGAATCTGGTGATGACTGAAACCGGTAAACTGATCGAAGTGCAAGGCACCGCTGAAGGCGCGCCGTTCTCGCAAGAAGAGCTGATGCAATTGCTGGAACTGGGTAAACAGGGTATTCAGCAGATCATTTCGCAACAACATCAGGCATTAGCTTAATTTAACATTTTAAGTGACAAGGAATGAAATCACGATGAAGGCATATCAGCGCGAGTTTATTGAATTTGCCCTGGAAAAACAGGTATTGAAATTTGGCGAATTCACCCTGAAATCGGGTCGGAAAAGCCCGTATTTTTTCAATGCCGGTTTGTTTAACTCTGGCCGTGATCTGGCCAAACTGGGTCGTTATTATGCCGCCGCACTGGTAGATAGTGCGATCAACTACGACGTATTGTTCGGGCCAGCGTATAAAGGCATCCCAATTGCCTCGGCTACGGCAGTGCAGTTAGCTGAATTGCATGATCAGGATGTGCCTTGGTGCTTTAATCGCAAAGAAGCCAAAGATCATGGTGAAGGCGGCAATCTGGTCGGCAGCCCATTAAAAGGCCGTATCATGCTGGTTGATGATGTGATCACCGCGGGCACCGCCATTCGTGAATCGATGGATCTGATCCATGCGAATGGTGCAGAACTGGCTGGTGTCTTGATTGCATTAGATCGTCAGGAAAAAGGCAAAGGTGAACTGTCAGCGATTCAGGAAGTGCAACGTGATTACAATGCACCGGTCATTGCGATCATCACGCTAGCCGATCTCATCAGCTATCTGGAAACGCAGCCAGAGATGACGGTGTATTTAGAAAAAGTAAAAGAGTATCGCGCCAGTTACGGCGTTTAATGCTTAAAAATACAGGCTGGTTAGGCTGGCCTGTATATCTCATGTGGACATTACATACCCAACCATTTCATTAACATCAGAATATAATCAACCATCTGACATTCTCCCTGTATCTGCAATACATAACTTGTCGAAAACTATACAAATTATGGCATAAAGAAGAGTGATCAATCACTCTTCTTTACACTGGCATCAGCAGGAAATTAGTGACGACCAGACGAGCCGAAACCACCTTCACCACGTTCTGATGAGTCAAACTCATCAACGATATTAAAACTCGCCTGCACCACTGGCATAAACACCAATTGTGCAATGCGCTCACCGGGCTGAATGGTAAAAGTAGTATTACCGCGATTCCATACTGATACCATCAACTGACCTTGGTAGTCAGAGTCGATCAGACCGACCAAATTGCCCAATACAATACCGTGTTTATGACCTAAACCAGAACGCGGCAGAATAGTGGCACACAGACTTGGATCTGCGATATGAATAGCCAATCCGGTTGGGATCAGTTTGGTATCACCGGGCACCAGTTCGACTGATTCATCGAGACAAGCGCGCAGATCTAAACCAGCAGAGCCAGGTGTCGCGTATTCAGGTAATGGAAATTCGTTGCCGATGCGGGCATCGAGGATTTTCAGTTCAATTTGTTTCATGTTGATAGCGCTTAATAATTAATGAAATAAGTTGCTGAGCCACTTGCTGTTTGCTGGCCAGAGGCAGTTCTTGCTGTGCATTTTGCCAGAACACGGTTAAAGCATTCTGATCGGCATTAAAGCCCTGCTCTGCGCGGCTGACATCGTTCGCAGCGATCATATCGAGCCCTTTACGCTGTAATTTATCCAGCGCATAACGAGCCACATCCTGCGTTTCGGCGGCGAAGCCTACCACAAAAGGTTTATCGGCGCGCGCGGCAACACCCGCAATGATGTCAGGATTTTTGACTAGTTGGAGTGTCAGCGTATCGCTGTCAGCCTGTTTCTTCATTTTCTGCGCAGCCACTGATTCCATCCGGTAATCCGCTACTGCGGCACAACCGATAAAAATTGAATGATCAGCCACTTGTGCTTCAACCGCGGCCTGCATCTCCAGCGCACTTTCTACGTCGATACGCACGACCCCTTTGGGTGTTGGCAGATTGACAGGGCCTGCCACCAGCGTGACTTTCGCCCCTAAAGCCGCAGCCGCTTCCGCCAGTGCAAAGCCCATCTTGCCGGAGCTGTGGTTACTGATATAGCGTACCGGATCGATCGCTTCACGGGTTGGGCCTGCCGTAATCAGAAAAGAAAGATCACCGTGCTGTGCAGGTTGGAAAAATTTCACCACTTCAGCCACGATATCCAGCGGATCTAACATCCGTCCTGGGCCGACATCCCCACAGGCCTGAGCACCGATACCCGGCCCCCAGATCTGCACACCGCGTTGCGCCAGCACCTGCAAATTATTTTGTGTGGCGGCATGCAGATACATCTGCATATTCATCGCAGGGGCAATTGCTAATGGTGCGGTACTGGCCAGACACAGCGTGGTCAATAACTCATCCCCCATGCCAGTGGTCAGACGCGAGATAACATTAGCCGTCGCCGGTGCAACCAGCACCAGATCAGCCCATTTTGCCAGCTCAATATGCCCCATTCCCGCTTCTGCCTGCGGATCAAACATACTATTCGCCACGATATGGCCGGATACCGCCTGTAAAGTCAGCGGTGTAATAAACTCTTTCGCGGCATCGGTCATGACGACACGAACGTCCGCCCCGAGTTCGCGCAGACGGCGAACAATTTCTGCAGCCTTATAGGCCGCGATCCCGCCGGTTACACCGAGCAGGATCCGTTTCTGCTTTAGTGACATCACATCATCCTCATTTTTCATCTGCAGGCATAGTACATGATGGATGCCATTTAATTCCATGCTACCCTAATCGATAATTCCATCGTTCTCAGCGCCCAATCAACTTCATGAATCACAAAAGCATGGCTGTACTCAGCACACTGCGCCGCATCATCCGGACCATCGACCAGAATGAAAAAGAACTGAGCCAATTATCTGGCCTGACATTACCACAATTGCTTATATTGCAAACGCTGCAGGCCGAACAGCCAATGACAACAGGCACGCTGGCGAATCGCATGGATCTGGCGCAAGCAACGGTCACCAGCATTTTAGATCGACTGGAAAACAAAAAACTGGTGGAACGACAGCGAAATCAACTCGATAAGCGCAAAGTCTGGATCCAGCTTACTGCCGATGGTGTTGCTCGTCTGAACTCAGCACCAGACACCTTACAGAGTCGTTTTATCGAACGTTTTCAAAATAAGAAAGATTGGGAACAATCACTATTGATTGGTTCTTTGGAATGTATCGCTGAACTACTCGAAGCACCAGACACCCGTACAGCTCCCATGCTGGACAGCGGAGAACTTACTCGATCCGGCGAGTGAATTCTCCTCGCCATTTACCCTCGCTTTTCTGCTTCATGTTTATTCGATTTTTCTACCTTGGTTGCCCCTTAAATTACTTAGCTATAACAAGTAATTTACTTTATTTTTTGATGATCCCCTCTCTTCTTCTCCAGACAAACAACAAAAATACAATGCATTGCGATTGATTTTAATTGCAATTAAAACAACAACATAAATAAATTAGCTCTTGTTTTTGCTTGTATTTCCTTGAAATATGAGAATATTGCTTTATGGTTATAAATGATCGTATTGCTATGTATTTACATGGCTATTCATTTTCTTAACGAGTAAAACAAGGGGATTCATGACCATAAAACTGGAAGTGAAAAACCTGTTCAAGATGTTTGGCGAACATCCTGAACAGGCTTTTAAATTACTGCATAAAGGCCTGAATAAAACCGAGATATTCAAAAAAAACCACACAACTGTGGCGGTACAAGATGTCAGTCTGACCATTGAGGAAGGTGAAATCTTTGTCATCATGGGCTTATCCGGCTCAGGCAAATCAACCTTAGTCCGTCTGCTGAATCGTTTGATAGAACCCACGCGGGGTCAGGTCTTATTAGATGGTGAAGATATCGCCGCCATTTCGAACGATGCACTACGCCACGTCCGCCGCACTAAAATCAGCATGGTTTTTCAGTCCTTTGCCCTGATGCCTCATATGAGCGTGTTAGAAAATACCGGTTTTGGACTGGAACTAGCCGGTATCGACAAAGAAACACGTGATGCACGCGCATTGATCGCTTTGGAACAAGTTGGCCTGGCACAGTGCGCAGACTCATACCCCGATGAATTATCGGGTGGTATGAAACAGCGTGTTGGTCTGGCTCGGGCATTGGCCAATGACCCTGATGTGTTATTGATGGATGAAGCTTTCTCTGCGTTAGATCCGCTGATCCGAACAGAAATGCAGGATGAATTACTCAAATTACAAAGCAAACATCAACGCACCATTGTCTTTATCTCTCACGATCTGGATGAAGCAATGCGTATTGGTGATCGCATCGCCATCATGCAAGACGGAGAACTGATCCAGGTCGGCTGTCCTGATGAAATATTAAATAATCCTGCCAACGATTATGTCCGAGCCTTTTTCCGGGGTGTGGATTTGGCCCATGTTTTCTCTGCCCGCGATGTGGCGAGTCGGCGTCAAATTCCTCTCATCAAAAAACACGCCACCAATGGCCCGGTTGCAGCACTGAAACAACTGAAAGATCAAGATCGTGAATTCGGTTATGTCATCGATCGCAGTCGACGATTCATTGGTGTGGTTTCTATTGAATCGCTCGAAAAGGCGGCTATCTACAAACGCCCGCTTGACGAAGCCTTGCTGGAGATTCCACAACCCATTCTGGCAGATACACCCGTCAATGAACTTATTGGGCTTGTTGCCGGATCACCTTGTCAGGTGCCTGTCGTCGATAACGATGGTTTTTATGTTGGTCTGATTTCTAAGGCTAACCTGTTGCAAACACTCGATCGGAATAATGCAGCATGATGAAATCTTATCCATTGATGATATTTACACTCCTGTTGGCACTGGTTCAGCCGCTTTATGCCGCAGAACAGACCTCCGCCGAAGTCGATCCGTGGGGAACCCCGACCGTTACGGTTGCAGCCTCTGCATCAAGCGCAACCGATCCCTGGAGCAATACGGAATCGACAGTGGCAACCTCACCGGACGTCGATTGGTTGAATACCCCGGTGGTGTCTCAAACTGAAGCAGTAAAATTCGACCTATTGCATCCCTTCAGATCGACCGTGATCCCTCTGGATGACTGGATAGAAGGCGGCATTAACTGGGCTGTAGATAACTTCCGCCCGCTCTTTCAACTGATCCGGGCACCGGTTGAAGTCACGCTGAACAGTGTTGAAGCCGCGCTGCAAGCCATTCCATCCAGCATCATGATCATTTTGCTGGCATTGTTATCATGGCAGCTCGTGAGTTTCCGCATGGCTATTGGCACAGGCGTGAGTTTGGTCTTGATCGGCCTGATTGGCACCTGGATGGCCGCGATGACGACATTGGCATTGGTTTTAACGTCATTGTTTTTCTGTTTACTGATCGGTTTACCAACAGGCATATGGTTGACCCGAAGTGATCGGGCTTCCGCTATTGTGCGTCCCTTGTTGGATGCAATGCAGACAACTCCGGCATTTGTCTATCTGATCCCGATTGTTATGCTCTTTGGCATCGGCAATGTGCCGGGTGTGGTAGTAACCATCATCTTTGCCTTACCGCCGGTGATCCGCTTAACCATGTTAGGTATCCGCCAAGTCCCGGAAGATCTCATTGAAGCGGCACACTCTTTTGGCGCAAGCCCTCGGCAATTGCTGCTAAAGGTGCAATTACCATTAGCCCTACCGACCATCATGGCGGGGGTTAACCAGACACTGATGTTGTCCTTATCCATGGTTGTTATTGCCTCTATGATCGCGGTAGGCGGATTAGGGCAGATGGTGCTGCGCGGTATCGGACGCCTCGACATGGGAATGGCTTCCGTCGGCGGTGTCGGGATCGTCTTACTCGCCATTGTGTTAGATCGTTTAACACAAGCCATGGGGCAAAAATCTCACGATAAACATGCCCGCCACTGGCATCAACGCGGACCAATCGGTCTATTCCTCCGACATCTCAGTCGGGCCAATCATTAACCCTTCATTTATCAGGAGAGAACGCAATGTTTGAACCGAAAAAAATTATCGTACTGAGTAGCTTGTTACTCAGTACCCAAGTGCTGGCAACAACTGAGTTACCAGGCAAAGGTATCAGCGTGCAACCCATTGAAAGCACTGTTGCTGAAGAAGCATTTCAGACACTACTGGTGAGTAAACTGCTCACCAAACTGGGTTATGACGTAAAACCGGCTAAAGATGTTGATTACAACGTCGGTTATACCACCGTCGCTAACGGAGATGGCACCTTTCTGACCTTTAACTGGGCACCATTGCATGACGACAAATATGCCCAAGCGGGTGGTGATGTAAAATTCTATCGACAGGGGACTTACGTCTCCGGTGCCGCGCAGGGTTATCTGATCGACAAAAAAACCGCCGATAAATATAAAATCACCAATATTGCCCAACTGAAAGACCCTAAAATTGCGACGCTGTTTGATGCTGATGGCAACGGTAAAGCCGATTTGGCGGGTTGTAATCCCGGTTGGGGCTGTGAAGCCGTCATTAATCACCAAATCAACACGTTTGGGCTGTCTGACATGGTGACACACAACCAAGGAAATTATGCCGCCATCATCGCCGACACCATCACCCGCTACAAAAGCGGCAAACCCATTTTATATTATACTTGGACCCCCTATTGGGTCAGTGGCGAATTAGTGCCCGGTAAAGACGTCACCTGGCTGGAAGTGCCCTTTTCTTCATTGCCGGGAGCGCGTAAAAATATCGACACCAAACTCGCGAATGGCAAAAATTATGGATTCCAAATGAATTCCATGCATATCGTGGCCAACAAAGCGTTCGCCGCTAAAAATCCGGCAGCGGCGAAGTTATTTGCCATCATGAAGCTCCCGATTAATGACATCAGTGCCGAAAATATGCAGATGAAAACCGGTCAGAACAAACCAGCCGACATTGAACGTCATGCTGATGGCTGGATCGCTGCACATCAGGAACAGGTCAACAAATGGCTGGCAGAAGCTCGGGCGGCAGCAAAATAGCCCGGATTCAGAGCATCAGCGTGTAAATTTGAGAGGCTACGGCCTCTTTTCAGGATCAAACAATCAGATCACAACTGTGTGGTTTGCCAGTTCTGGCACACCACTATTTTCGTTATAACCATTGTGTAACCCTATAAATCACAATGGATATTCTGCATGGCGATCTGTGACTGGCCGGAAAATGAACGACCACGCGAGAAACTGCTGCAACGCGGTGCCAATGCACTCAGTGATGCCGAATTATTAGCCATCTTTTTGCGTACCGGCGTGGCCGGTTGTAATGCCATTGAACTGGCCAGAAAGCTGTTGCAGGAATTTGGTTCGCTGCGTGCCTTACTCGGTGCAGAACAAGCACAGTTTTGTCAGGCGCATGGGCTGGGGCCAGCCAAATATGTGCAACTACAGGCGGTGCTGGAGATGAGTAATCGCTATTTAAATGAGTGTCTGCAGCGTGGGGATGCCTTAACCAGCCCGTTGTTAGTCCGCCGTTATTTACAAGCCCAGTTACGCGATCGCCCCCGCGAAGTATTTGCCATGCTGTTGCTGGACAATCAGCATCGGGTGTTACAGTTTTGCGAATTATTTTTCGGAACTATCGATGCCGCCAGTGTTTACCCGCGTGAAATCGTACACGCGGTGTTAAAACATAATGCTGCAGCAGTCATTCTCTGTCATAATCATCCGTCAGGCGTAGCCGAACCAAGTCACGCCGATCGCCATATCACTGAGCGCATTTGCGCCGCTTTGCGTCTGATCGACGTGCGAGTGCTAGATCACTTTGTGATAGGAGATGGGGACCCCGTCTCCTTTGCCGAACGCGGATGGTTATAAAACGAACCTGACAAGGGCATTTTGCTTGATCTTGTCGGGGCGATGCTGTATAAAATGCCGCCTTCTATCTATGTGCTCTGCTATACGGCAGCGGGGCAACAGAAAATGCGCGAGCAGAAGTAAGATTTTTGGAGAGACAACATGTCTAGAGTGTGTCAAGTAACCGGTAAGCGTCCAACCGTGGGGAACAATCGTTCTCACGCTAAAAACGCGACCCGTCGCCGTTTCCTGCCTAACCTGCAATCTCACCGTTTCTGGGTTGAAGGCGAGAAGCGTTTTGTTACCCTGCGTTTAACACCGAAGGGTATGCGTATTATCGACAAGCTGGGTATCGAAGCTGTTTTAGCTGATATCCGTGCTCGTGGCGAACAAGTGTAAGGAGATAAATCATGGCTAAAGGTGCTCGCGAAAAAATTCGTCTGAACTCCAGCGCCGGTACTGGTCACTTCTACACTACGACCAAGAACAAGCGCACCATGCCTGAGAAAATGGAGATCAAAAAATTTGATCCTGTTGTTCGTCAGCATGTAATTTACAAAGAAGGCAAGATCAAGTAATTGGTCTGGCGTTCTGAAAAACCCGGTCTTGTGCCGGGTTTTTTGTTATCAGCCTGTCGTAGTGTTATGCCGACTGGTGAATAAATTTTGCCGTTACTTGATGATAGTAACTTGATAGTAGCTACTTGATAGGAGCGCATTATGGCTGCTGCAGGTACCCTGTTTATTATTTCCTCGCCCAGCGGCGCAGGAAAATCCAGTCTGTTAACGGCGTTATTATCCCGTTATAACAGCGATGGCCGTATGGCACTTTCCGTTTCTCATACCACGCGGGCGATGCGCCCTGGTGAAGAAAATGGCGTGCATTACCACTTCGTCAGCAAAGAAGAATTTCAGGCCCTGATTGCCCGTGATGCTTTTTTTGAATGGGCAGAAGTATTTGGTAATTACTACGGTACATCCAAAGAATTGATTGAACAGGCACTGGCAAACGGGATCGATGTTTTTCTGGATATCGATTGGCAAGGTGCTCGCCAGATCCGCGAACTGTATCGTGACACACAGTCTATTTTTGTGTTGCCACCAAGTTTGCCGATTTTGGAACAACGTTTAATTGGTCGTGGTCAGGACAGCGAAGAAGTGATTGCCAAGCGCATGGCGCAGGCAGTTTCGGAAATGTCGCACTATCCTGAGTATGACTATCTGATCATCAATGATGATTTCGAATTGGCACTGCAACAATTGCAGTCCATTGTACTGGCGGGTCGCGCAAAACTGCGTCCGCAGACTATTTGTCACGCCGATCTGCTCAATCAGCTACTGGCGGGATAAATTAAAACCAAGTAGAATTTTCACCCTCGATTTATATGGGAGTTTGCTATGGCACGCGTTACTGTTGAAGATGCGGTAAAACAAGTTGGCAACCGCTTTGATTTGGTGCTGGTGGCCGCTCGCCGCGCTCGTCAGCTTGCCGTTCAGGGCAAAGATCCGTTGGTAGATGAAGAAAATGACAAACCAACCGTGATCGCATTGCGCGAGATCGAAGAAGGTTTGATTTCTAATCAGTTCATGGATGCGCAAGAACGTATCGAACAGCAACAACAGGAAGCGAGTGAGCTGGCTGCTGTTGCCGCGCTGACTCAGGACCGTGATTACGGTTTCTAAGCATTCGTTGATTGCTTATTACGAACGGCACCCTAGTGGTGCCGTTTTTGTCTTTATTTACAAGTGTGCGGAATAATCGCAAACTGCGGGATATGGTTTTACGCTGATGAGTAGTGAAGCGGGGTCACTTTTGTATCTGTTTGAAGATCTGAAAACATTATTGAGCAGCTATCTGCCCGTAGAACAGGTGACCCAGATCCAGGATGCCTTTCTGGTCGCACGTGACGCTCACGAAGGGCAAAGCCGTTCCAGCGGTGAACCTTATATTACGCATCCCGTTGCCGTAGCCCGTATTCTGGCCGAGATGCATCTCGATCATGAAACGTTGATGGCGGCATTACTGCACGATGTGATTGAAGATACCCCGATCACCAAAGATCAATTGGCGGATCAGTTTGGTCAGGCCGTAGCCGAGTTGGTATATGGTGTTTCCAAGCTCGATAAGCTGAAATTCCGCGATCATAAAGAAGCGCAGGCCGAAAACTTCCGCAAAATGGTCATGGCTATGGTGCAGGATATTCGCGTTATCCTGATAAAGCTCGCCGACCGCACACACAATATGCGCACGCTCGGCTCGTTACGCCCCGATAAACGCCGTCGCATCGCCCGTGAAACGCTGGAAATCTTCTCCCCGATTGCGAATCGCTTAGGTATCCACTCGTTAAAAAGCGAGCTGGAGGAATTGGGTTTTGAAGCACTCTATCCGATGCGCGCGCGAATATTACGGGAAGCGGTGAAACGCGCCCGCGGTAATCGCAAAGAGGTGATCGATTCAGTCTATAAAGCGGTGAATGGCCGCTTAGAAGATGCGCATATTAAAGGCATGGTCGTTGGTCGGGAAAAGAACCTCTATTCCATCTATAACAAGATGGTGAAAAAAGAGCTGCGCTTTTATGAAGTGATGGATATCTACGCCTTCCGCGTGATTGTCGATGACATTGACACCTGTTACCGCGTGCTCGGTCAGATGCACAGTTTGTATAAACCCCGCCCCGGTCGTTTCAAAGATTATATTGCTATCCCGAAAACCAACGGTTATCAGTCACTGCATACCTCACTGGTCGGCCCACATGGCGTGCCGGTTGAGATCCAGATCCGTACCGAGTATATGGAGCAGATGGCGGATAAAGGCGTCGCGGCCCATTGGGTGTATAAAACCAATGGCGACGCCACCAGCAGTACCGCGCAGATCCGTGCGCAACGCTGGATGAAGAACTTATTGGAATTGCAGCAAAGTGCCGGCAGTTCCTTTGAATTTATCGAAAGTGTCAAAACCGATCTCTTCCCCGATGAGATTTATGTGTTTACACCGGAAGGCCGGATACTGGAATTACCAACCAACGCTACGCCAGTCGATTTTGCCTATGCGGTACACACCGATATCGGCAACAGTTGTGTCGGTGCGCGGGTAGAACGTCAGCCGTTCCCGCTCAGTCGCCCGCTGACTTCAGGGCAAACCGTGGAGATCATCACCGCACCGGGTGCACGCCCGAATGCCGCGTGGCTGAACTTTGTGGTTACCTCGCGCGCGCGCACCAAGATCCGTCAGTTCCTGAAAAATCTACGCGCGGAAGAGTCGATCATTCTGGGACGCCGACTACTGAGTCACTCGCTGGGTGGCAAAAAAATTGAAGACGTTCCGGCAGAAAATCTGCGTCAGGTATTACACGATACCCGCCATGACTCGTTAGATGGCTTACTGGCCGATATCGGTCTTGGCAATCAAATGAGTGTGGTCATTGCGCGCCGTTTGCTCGGCCAGCATGAGCAAGAGCCGGAAAAAGATAAGAAGTCATCCTCCACTCATCGCAAACTGCCGATTCGGGGTTCTGGTGGCATGTTGGTGACGTTTGCCAACTGTTGTCGCCCGATCCCTGGCGATGCCATCATTGCGCATATCAGCCCCGGTAAAGGGTTGGTTGTGCATCAGGAAAGCTGCCCTAACCTGCGCGGTTATAACCGTGAACCAGATAAATACCAGCCGGTACAATGGGATATGGAACAATTAGGCGAACAGGAGTTCCGCACCAGCATTGTGGTGGAAGTGGTGAACCATCAGGGGGTTTTAGCGCAACTGGCCAATGTCATTGCGGCTACGGGCGCCAATATTCACAGTATCAGCACGGAAGAAAAAGATGCGCGGGTGTATCAGGTCAACTTACTGATCACCACCAAACATCGTGTGCATTTGGCGAATATCATGCGCAAAATTCGTGTTATGCCCGATGTATTACGCGTCAACCGCACCACTAATAAGATCCGCAGTAAAGAGTCATCATAAACCCCTATTGCACCACCGGTAGTGTGAACTATCGGTGGCTCATTCTTCATTTGAAATAAATAACACTTCGAATGAATGTTAATGCTGGTGTTTCAGACTTTAGCTATACTGTGATCGTTCTCTGTTCCGCTCTCTTCTCTGCTGTAACGAGGTTTTCCCATGTACAAAGTCGTTATCTCTGATCTGGATGGTACGTTGCTCAATAACCAGCATCAGGTTTCTCCGCATACCCGTAAAGTGCTGAAGAAAATGGTGGCCGAAGGCACTAAGTTTGTCGTTGCCACTGGTCGCCATCATATTGATGTGAAAGCGATCCGGAATGCATTGGGGCTGGATATCTATCTGGTGACCTCGAATGGCGCCGTGGTGACCGATAAACAAGATCAGATTATCTACAACCGCACCCTGCCGGTCGATATTGCCCAAGAGTTATCCGAGTTACCACTGCCGGATCCGGAAATTGCGGTAAATCTTTATACGCCTGAAGCATGGTTTACTAACAAAGATATGCCGGAATATCTGGAATATCATAAAGATACTGGTTTTTGTTATACCAAAACCGATCTGGTGAGCTTGGACAAAAGCAGCATCAATAAGTACTTTTTCATTGCAGAACACGAACCGCTGTTAGAGTTGGAAAACACTCTGCTGGAACGTTATGCCGGCCAGTTAAGTATTGCCTTCTCGCAACCGGATTGCCTCGAAGTGATGGCGTTAGGGGTCAACAAAGGCGCGGCTATCTCTTCTATTTTGGAACAGCATGATATTCCTTTAAGTTCCGCGATTGCTTTTGGTGATGGCATGAATGACTACGAAATGTTGTCGATTGTCGGTCACGGCGTGGTAATGGGAAATGCGCATGACCGTTTGAAATTAGCACTGCCGGATCTGCCTCGCGCAGGTGTTAATGATGAAGATGGTGTGGCCGAGTATTTACAGCGTTTATTACTGGCGGAATAGTTTTTATCGCGTGCTCAGCGGCGAATAAACGCAAGATCGTATAAACTGGACAGAATATTTTCTGTACGGAACCCTCTATGCCGCTGTCACGTTTTGTTTTGTCTGGTCTGCTGCTCGCACTGGCGGGATGCAGTAATTCCTCTGCGCCGTCAGGAACTACGCCCAAAGCGGCAGTTTCCACCGACATGCAGACCAAACTGCAAAAAGAGTTATCCCCGCTGTTTACCGGCACCATCCAGCGTCAGGGCGAGCAAGCACTGTTTACTCCTTGTGGCAGCAAACAACAATGGCAGTTGCTGGTGGATGATAATTTCTGGCAACAATGGCAGCAATTGGGTTCTCCGCAAAGTTTACAAGCCAGCCTGAGCGGTCATCTTGCTGCTGGTGACAGCCGTGGTGCACCATTTCGACTGGAAGCCGATCAGGTTTCGCACATCACTACCGAAAAAACGCTCTGTCAAAACACTAACGAAAACTATCTGCTGAAAGCCGGCAGTGACCAACCATTCTGGTCGCTGGTGCTGGATGGTCAACAGGCCTCACTGACCACGCCAAATGGTGTCGATAGTTATCAACTGGATGAAGTCAGTCATCCGGCAGAACAGCCATTACAACTGGCATTACGGAATACCAACGGTAAAAAAGCAACGCTCAGCTTACAGCCTGGTTATTGTAAGGAAGGTGCTAACCCGCATTGGTTGGGGTATTCCGTGACGCTGCAACTGGATGATGGGCAAACACTGTCTGGTTGTGGCGAGCAAGGGCAATCGCTGACGCAACAACAACCGGCACACGACTGGTCAGGTCATGATGAGGCGCAAAAAGCCGATGTCAGCCTGACGCTGGAAAGTAACTATCAGGCCAAACTGGTTTACACGCGCGAAGTCGGCCCGGAAGTGACCTATGACGGTGTCTGGCAGCCGCAAAAAGACCAAACTATTCGTGTCATGTTCAACCAACGGATGGGCATGGATACCAATGAAAGCATTCCGTTCCATTGGAATAGCGACACATTGAGTGCCGATTATCGCGAATTGGATGCCGGCAAAGCGTATTTTGATAAACCGTTAGTGCTGAAAGCAAAAATTAGCGGCGACACCGGCGCGATTGCAACCGGAGCAGCAAATCTGGCGAGCAGCAATGGTACGGTCGTGGTTGCTCCCCCTGCCACCAGCGAAACACCGGCGGGCGAGAACAGCTTTGCACAGAATGAAACCGTGATCACCGGCGCCTCGGCGGCGAATGCCACCAGTGCTGCGGTCAGCACGAATACAGCGTCGGCTCAGCCACCAGCGACCAACAGCACATCACCAGCCATGGCCAGTTTTTCTGCCGGCATGCTGCAAGCATCCACCCAACCCGATACCGCGATTGAACAGGCGCTACGAAACTTTTTACAAAGTAGTGGCAGTCAGGCGACTGGCACCCAATATCGCTATGTGAAGGCCGATCTGAATGGCGACGGCGCGGTAGATGCGTTAGTGCAGATGAACTGGTGCGATAAATCGGGTTGTGTCTGGCTTGTATTACAGGGTAAAGACGGACAATTCCAGCAAGTGGGCCGCTTGGAAGGGTTCAGTGGTGGCGTGATGGTGGCCCCATCGGCGCATAATGGCTGGTACGATCTGCTGGTGGCATCGACCGAGCAAACGAATACCTTTTTAACACTGGAACATGATGGCAACAGCTATCCAACACGTCCGGTTGCCAATAACCAGCAGCCTGATCCTAATAGCCTGTTAGAACTGCGATTTGCTGGCGATAACTGGCTCACCCTGCCTTAACCCGGCATACCAGAGGCGTTAATGACTGACGTTAACGCCTCTTCGCTGGAAAATTAAACGTTGTTCGATATAATCCCCGCCCTTTTCACCGATTGAGACATCCGAACATGGCCCAGACTGCTTGTGCTCTGCATATTTTGGTAAAACATGAAGCTCAGGCATTAGACCTGATGAAACAACTCGCCGCTGGCGCGAACTTTCAGCAACTCGCGAAGAAATATTCCACCTGCCCGTCGAAAAAACGCGGTGGCGATCTGGGTGAGTTTAAAAAAGGCGATATGGTACCAGCCTTTGATAAAGCCGTCTTTTCCTGCGAAGTGATGAAACCGTTCGGCCCGGTGAAAACCCGCTTCGGTTACCACATCATTAAGGTACTGTTCCGCACCTGATCATTCCGCACCTAACCAGGCGGGTTCTGGTCGTTACGCGTAACAAAATACTTTTCCTCATAGCCTGAACAGGTAAGATAAATACTCCTCTGTCTTACCCGGGCTTTGACATGTCATCCGGTTCATTGCAACAACCTGCGTTTATTCGTTTCTTAAGTAGCATGGCACTCTCTTCCCTCGCCTACCAGATGTTGGTCGTGGCGGTTGGCTGGCAAGTTTATGACTTGACCCACAGCGCCATGAGTCTGGGTTTGATTGGTTTGATGCAATTCACGCCACAATTTCTGCTCACACTGGTGGTAGGCCACGTTGCCGATCGTTATGACCGCCGTTTAATCGTCGTCGGCACCCGCTTATTACAAGCCATACTGGTCAGCATCTTGGCCTTGGGCAGTTGGCAGGGTTGGATGAGCATTCACGGCATTTTTGCCTGTGCCTTTTTGCTCGGCGCCACGCGGGCATTTGAATCGCCCGCGCAGCAAGCATTACTTCCCAGCCTGATTGATAACAGCAACCTGCCCCGCGCCTTAGCACTGAACAGCTCATTGCGTGAAGCGTCGGTGATCATCGGCCCGGCCTTAGGTGGTTTGTTGTATGCGTTGCATCCGGAAATGGTGTATTGGTGCAGTGCGGTGAGTTTTTTACTCGCCAGTATGGCAATGTCGTTAGTCCCCAAACCGGCCAAAGTCGTGCATCGTGAACCACCCACGCTGCGCTCGGTATTTGCCGGTTTCAGTTATATCCGCCATAACCCCGTGGTATTAGGTGCTATCTCACTCGATCTGTTCTCGGTGTTACTTGGTGGGGCAACAGCCCTATTACCGATATTTGCCCGTGATATTTTAAATACCGGCCCATGGGGTTTGGGGTTATTGCGCGCCGCCCCCTCGGTCGGTGCGGTAGTGATGTCATTGCTGTTAGCTCGCTATGCGATTCGTAATAATGCGGGAAAAATAATGTTTGCTGCGGTGGCAACGTTTGGGGTGGCAACCATTATTTTCGGCTTATCCGAATCGTTCCTGCTCTCTTTTACCGCGTTACTGGTGTTGGGTGCCTCTGACATGGTCAGTGTGATCGTGCGTTCATCGCTTATTCAGTTGGAGACACCGGATGAGATGCGCGGCCGCGTCAGTGCGGTGAATTTTATCTTTATCGGCGCATCGAATCAGTTAGGGGAATTTGAATCGGGCGTCACTGCTGCCTGGTGGGGCGTCGTGCCGGCGGTAGTGGTCGGGGGAATTGGCACCTTGCTGATTGTCGCACTGTGGATGAAATATTTCCCCGCGCTGGTACAACGCCAGCAGCTCACCAAAGCCGTGAGTTAACCACTCACGAATAATTTGCCAGACCCTAGATTGGGTCTGGCAGAGTTATACTTTATTTCAGCTTTTCGGTTAATTTGGCAATGTGACCCGGCGTGATCCCGCAGCAACCACCAATAATGGATGCGCCCAGCGCAACCCACTTTTGCGCCCAAATCAGATAGGCATCCGGCCCTAAATCCGCACGGATTTCATCCAATTCTGCATTGGCTTCCGCTTCTTTCGATTGCGCCGGAAACGCGTTGGCATACACACCGACCGGAATATCTTTCCCCTGACGTTTGATTTCCGCCACCGCATCCCGCACCGCGGCTGACATCACTTCCGGCTGACTGCAATTAAACAGCACGGCTGAAACATTTAACGCGATGGCCGCCGCCACCGCGTCAGTGACCGTTTCACCGGAACGCAATAAAGCTTCACCACCCGCAGGTTCGTCATCTAAGGTAAACGACACCCACAGCGGTTTGCTGTCATCACCCAATGCCTGACGTACGGCTTTAATTTCGGCAATCGAGCTTTGTGTTTCCGCCAACCAGTGATCAACAAATGGTTCCTGCGCTGCAATCAACACCCTATAAATACGCAGTGCTGCTTCCAGCTGAAACAGATCCGGGCGGTAAGAACCCAGCACTGGCGACAAAGAACCAGCGACTTTCACCGGATGTGATGCATGATCGGCACAGGTGCGCGCAATTTCCGCCGCCAGCGTAGCCAGTTCATGCCCGCGCTCGGTAAAGCGGAGTTCACCAATATGAAACGGCACCACCGCGTAACTGTTGGTGGTAATGATATCGGCACCGCTGGCAATAAACGCATTATGCGCTTGCGAAACGTATTGCGGCGCCTCTAATAAAGCCAACGCGGACCACTCTGGTTGCTGGAACGGTGCGCCAATGCGTTTCAGCTCACGCCCCATACCGCCATCAAGAATTTGCACTTTATTCACGCCACAACTCCTTTTGTTTTAGCCACAGAAAAATGCGGTCTAAATCAGATTATATAGTTCGATATACCATTCTTTCATGTGTGTTAGTTATAACCTATTGCGAAATATGAAAATAGATATGCAAATATTTTAGTAAACCCTGACCGGTTTTTCTGATACACCTTGGTGCAAGCAAACTATCTTACATTGAAGGAACAATGATGCTGGGTAAAACATTAGTAACACTAAGTCTGTTGGCAACCGCCGTGTTAAGTCACACAGCAACCGCTGGCGAAACGCTGGATCGCGTCAAACACAACGGTGAACTGGTTGCCGTGATGGATCAAAGCTACCCACCCTATTCCTTCCTGAATGATAAAAATGAAGAAGATGGTTTTGACGTCGATGTGGTCAAAGAAGTCGCCAAACGTCTAGGCGTGAAAAGTAAAATCGAAACACCATCGTGGGAAGTGATTGCCGCCGGGCACTGGCGTGGCCGTTGGGATATCTGTATCTGCTCGATGACGCCTGATGAGAAAAAAGCCAAAGGTCTTGATTTTGTGGCGCCGTATTACAGCTCACCAGCCGTGCTGGTCACTAACGCAACGGGGAGTAGCATCAATAGCGTCAGTGACATCGAAGGCAAACGCATTGGCATCGAGCAAGGCTCTTCTTACGAGCGTTATTTACAAAAAGATTTGGTGATTGGTTACGGCGCCAAACAAATTCAATATCCATTTAAACAAGTGCAACCAACCCCCTACAGCAGTGAAGATCTGGCGTATCAAGATCTCGGTTTAGGTGCGGGTAAACGCATCGACGGTATCGTGGCGAATCTGGTGACGGCGAATAAACGTATTCAGGCCAGCAGCGGCAAGTTCAAAATCGTCGGTGCCCCTTTGTATGAGGAGCCAAACTGGGTCGCCGTGGATAAAGGCGATAAGGAATGGAATGCCACCATTAAAGCTATTATTAACGAGCTGCATAAAGACGGTACCTTAAAGAAAATCTCGCTGAAATGGATTGGTACTGACATTACCGCGCAATAAGTTCCTACCACAGACGCTTAGTTGATAAAGCGTCTGTGGTTCACTGCGTATTTATTCTTCTTTTCCCCATTTTACTATTGCCTTCTGCCAGACCATCTTCGATCATGTGGGTTTGGTCACTTTGAGGGAACAATCATGCAAAGCAAAACTCTGCGTCGTTTAGTGCTGCTGGCTGGCGCTGTGGTGATTAGCCATTCCGCTATTGCGGGTGAAACATTGGATCGTATCAAAAAGAACGGCGAGCTGATCGGCGTTATGGATCAAGCCTATCCACCGTATTCATTTTTGAATGCCAAAAATGAAATGGACGGCATGGATGTCGATCTGACCAAAGAATTTGCCAAACGTCTGGGTGTGAAAGCCAAAATTGAAACACCTGCATGGGAAGTGATCACCTCTGGTAACTGGCGTGGCCGTTGGGATATCTGTATCTGCTCCATGACACCCGATGCACAACGTGCACGTTCACTGGATTTCGTGACTCATTATTACAGCTCACCAGCCGTGCTGGTTACTTCTGTCAACGGCAATTCGTTGACTAAAGTTGCTGACATGGAAGGCAAAAAAATCGCCGCCCAGCAAGGTGGCTCTTATGAGCGTTACCTGAATAAAACGCTGGCGATGGAAGGTTTCGGTGCGAAACCAATTCAATACCCATTCAATAGTGTTCAGGTTGCCCCTTACGGCAGCGAAGATCTGGCCTATCAAGATCTCTCTTTAGGTGCGGGTAAACGTATTGATGGTCTGGTGTCTAATCTGGTCACCGCCAATGAACGTATCAAAAAGACACCGGGCAAATTTAAGCTGGTGGGTGATGCGTTGTATGAAGATCCAAACTGGGTTGCCACCGATAAAGGCGACAAAGAGTGGCACGATACCGTCGTGAAGATCTTCGACGACATGCGTAAAGATGGCACGCTGAAACAGATCTCTATCAAATGGATCGGTACTGATATCTCCCGTTAAGCGCATCAAGTCGTAAAACGTTCAACAAGGGCGAGTTTTCGCCCTTGTTTCTGCTTACTAGACTGCATTTTGTGACACATTTCGCTAAACTAGCGTTTTTCTGATTCCACTTGAAAGGATTTCTCATTGAACCGCAACACCATCATGACCAGCAAATTTAAGTGGCAAGTCCTGCTGGTCTGGCTGGCGCTGATGATCGGCTTCGTATGGTTTATCGCCAAATTCGATCTGGACATGGGCTATGTCTGGGAAAAGCTGCCCTTCCTGACCGGCCTGCATCTTTCTCCTGATGGCTTTATTCAAGGCGTACCACTGACGATTTATGTCTGTGTGCTAGCGATGCTGGCCTCGGTGATCTTAGGTTTACTGGCCGCATTAGGCCGCTTAAGTCTGAACCCGCTGGCGTACGGCGTTTCCACGTTTTATACCTCTTTTTTCCGTGGCACTCCGCTGCTGTTGCAGGTATTGCTGATTTATCAGGGTTTACCGCAGATCGGGCCAGTACCCACCGCGATCCCGTCCGGCATTATTGCGCTGGCACTGTGTTATGGCGCTTATTTAAGTGAAATTTTCCGCTCAGCCATTGTGGTGATCGATAAAGGCCAATGGGAAGCCGCCATGGCGCTGGGCCTGAAGAAATACCAAATTTTCTGGAAAGTGATTTTGCCGCAATCAATGAAAGTGGCCATTCCACCCAGCATGGCGATGTTCATTGCGATGCTGAAAGACTCATCATTGGTTTCCGTGATGGGGCTGTGGGAAATCATGTTTCTGGCGCAAAGTTACGGGCGTTCCGCCTACCGCTATATGGAGATGTTGATCACCGCCGCGGTAATTTACTGGATCCTCTCGTTCATTCTGGAATTGTTGCAATCCCGCTTGGAAAAAATCTTCCACGGTGGCAAAACACGTTAATCAGTAAACCAACACGAGGTGCGTTTTGACGAAGTATCAGGTCACAGCCCAAGAAAAACGCATCCTCCCCTGGCTCGCTGCCGTCGGGTTCTTTATGCAAGCACTCGACGGCACTATTCTGAATACCGCTCTCCCGACCATCGCTACCGATTTTCAGGTTAGCCCACTGCAAATGCAGGCGGCTATTATCAGCTATATGCTGACTGTCGCGATGCTGATCCCCGCCTCCGGTTGGCTAGCCGACCGTTTCGGCACCCGGCATGTCTTTCTGTTCTCGATTGTGTTGTTCTCTGCCGGTTCACTGTTTTGTGCCGAATCAACATCACTAACACAACTGGTCATCGCCCGGATCATTCAGGGTGTCGGTGGCGCGTTATTGGTACCCGTCGGCCGGCTGGCCATCTTACGGGTGTTTCCGAAAGAGGAATTTCTGCGCGCCATGTCGATGGTGGTGATCCCCGGCTTGATCGGCCCGCTCATTGGCCCGCTACTCGGTGGTTTGCTGGTACAGCACACCTCATGGCCGTGGATATTTTTAATCAACCTGCCTATCGGGCTGGTGGGTTGTATTTTGGCGTTTTTCTTCATGCCCAATATCAGGGAAGTGACCGCGCCTTTCGATTGGAAAGGTTATCTCTGTTTTAGCAGCGGGCTTGTGTTGCTGTCGATTGCGATCCAACGTTTAGGCGAAGCGGGCGCCACTTTCTCTGCATTTTTGCTCTTAGCGCTACCCGGCCTGTTTGCCCTGTATGCTTACTTCTGGCACAGCCAACGCCATCCTCATGCCCTGTTCAGCCGGACATTATTTAAAAACTCCAGTTTCCGCATTGGTATTATTGGTAATCTGATCGCACGCTTAGGCAGCGGGGCGTTGCCCTTTTTGACCCCGCTCTTTTTACAAGTCGCACTCGGTTTTAGCCCGACCCATGCCGGTTTAACCATGATGCCGATTGCATTGGGTGCCATGAGTACCAAACTGCTAGCCAACCGGATAGTGCTGCGATTTGGTTACCGCCCGGTGTTGATGACGAATACCTTGTTACTCGGTGCGTTGATCACCGGTTTTGCCACCGTCAACCATGCCACGCCGTATGCACTATTACTGTTTTATCTGACCTTGCTCGGCGTGTTTAATTCGCTGCAATTTACCGCGATGAATACACTAACCTTAAGCAAACTCGAACGGGATGAAGCCAGCAGTGGCAACAGCTTGCTGTCAGTGGTTATGCAGCTGTCGATGAGTTTGGGTGTCGCCATTTCTGCCACCCTGTTTTCATGGTTTTATGGTGCCAGCGTTTCCTTGCACAGTTTGCCGGCCACCAGCCTGCAACAACAAGAAATCGTGAGTGCCTTTCATGCCACGTACATCACAGTCGGTTGTCTCAGTATGCTGGCCACACTGATTTTCCGGCATATTCCGCAGAGGCTCATACCCCAAAATAGTTCCGAGCAGACTTCCAGTGAAGAAGAGCCGGTTATCAGGAGATAAACATGTTCAAAGCCTTACTGTTGCAACAACAAGACAAACAAACCATTGCCTCGATTGAACAGTTGGATGACAGCCAGCTCCCCGCCGGTGACGTAACAGTCGCGGTGAAATACTCCTCGCTGAACTACAAAGACGGTCTCGCGATCACCGGCAAAGGCAAAATCGTGCGCCAATGGCCGATGGTACCCGGCATTGATTTCGCCGGTCAGGTGCTGGAATCCACCGATGCTCGCTACAAAGCCGGTGACGAGGTCGTGCTGACCGGTTGGGGTGTAGGCGAAGGCCACTGGGGCGGGATGGCCGAAAAAGCGCGTGTTAGCGCTGACTGGCTGGTTCCATTAACAACCGGTTTAACCACGCTGCAAGCCATGCAGATTGGCACCGCCGGGCTGACCGCCATGTTGTGTGTCATGGCGTTGGAAGAAGCCGGTATTACGCCGGAACAAGGTGACATTGTAGTCACCGGTGCCAGCGGTGGTGTGGGCAGTGTGGCCGTCAGTTTACTGGCCGCGAAAGGATACCGCGTGATCGCCGCGACCGGACGCGAAGCAAATCGAGAGTTATTACTGCAATTGGGTGCGAAAGAGGTGATCACCCGCGATGAATTACTGACCCCGATCCGGGCGCTGGACAAACAAGTATGGGCTGGTGCCGTTGATACCGTCGGCAGCTCCGTGCTGGCTAAAATCTTATCGCAGATGAATTATGGTGGTGCCGTAGCGGCCTGTGGTCTGGCGGGCGGTTTCGATCTGCCGGCGACCGTAATGCCGTTTATTTTGCGCAACGTGCGACTGCAAGGCGTCGATTCGGTGATGTGTCCGTTCGCGCGCCGTCAGTTAGCCTGGCAACAACTGGCACAACTGTTACCAGCCAGTTTCTATGATCAGGCCTGTGAAGAGATCATTCTGGAAGAAGCGCCAGAAGCTGCCGCGAAGATCATGGATGGTCAGATCACCGGTCGGGTAGTGATTAAAATTTAATCGACTGAACCAGCGACAGCAACAATGCACATCTGCAGAACCTGTCGCTGGCTTTTGAACTAATTCAGATAACATTTCTCGCATTGATGCCTTTACAGCGCCGAATCGCAGCAGTTAGATTGAACGCCATTTCATTCTCTTGCGACAAGGACGACCTCTCATGAAAGACGCAACACTGGCGCTGCACCATGGCTTCCAAAATGACCCCACTACCAAAGCAGTCGCGGTACCGATTTATCAAACCGTCGCTTACGAATTCGATAACGCGCAACATGGCGCCGATCTGTTTAACTTAGAAGTGCCGGGCAATATCTATACCCGGATCATGAATCCGACCAACGACATTCTGGAAAAACGTCTGGCCGCACTGGAAGGCGGGATCGCGGGTTTAGTGACATCGGCCGGCAGTGCCGCCATCAACTATGCACTGCAAACGCTGACTCGTGTGGGCGATAACATCGTCTCCACACCACAGCTGTATGGCGGCACCTACACACTGTTCGCGCACATGCTGCCAAGTTTTGGGGTGGAAGTGCGTTTTGCGCGGGATGATTCGCCAGAGGCGATTGCCGAGCTGATTGATGACAAAACCAAAGCCGTATATTGCGAAAGTATCGGCAACCCAGCCGGTAACATTGTCGATCTGGAAGGCTTAGCCCGTGTTGCACACGCCCAAGGCGTACCACTGGTAGTCGATAACACCGTCGCTTCACCGGTATTGTGTAAACCAATCCAATTCGGTGCCGACATTGTTGTGCACTCCATCACCAAATATGTCGGTGGTCACGGTAACTCACTGGGGGGCGTGATCGTCGATTCCGGTAAATTCCCTTGGGCTGAACATGCGGAACGTTTCCCGCAATTCAGCCAGCCAGAAGCCGCTTACCACGGTGTGGTATATAACGAAGCCTTCGGTCCGGCGGCCTTTATTGCCCGTGCGCGTACCGTACCATTGCGCAACACCGGTTCGACTTTGTCACCGATGAATGCCTTCTTGCTGCTGCAAGGCTTAGAAACACTGTCACTGCGCATGGAACGTCACGTCGAGAATGCCCGTAAAGTGGCGGAATATCTGCAAAGCCATGACAAAGTGGCGTGGGTGAGTTACGCCGGTTTGCCGGATCATCCACATCATGCACTGGCACAGAAATACATGAACGGCACCCCATCGGCGATCCTCTCTTTTGGCCTGAAAGAGGGTTATGAAGCCGGTGTGCGTTTCTATGACGCACTGAAAATCTTCAAACGTCTGGTGAATATCGGTGATGCGAAATCACTGGCCTGTCACCCCGCTTCCACCACGCATCGTCAGATGACTGAGGAAGAGCAAGCCAAAGCCGGTGTGAAACCAGAAATGATCCGTCTGTCGGTGGGTATTGAAGCAATCGAAGACATTTTGGACGACCTGAACCAAGCCTTGCAGGCGTAATGCCCGCCAAAAACAAAAAGCGCCGCAAGGCGCTTTTTTTATCCCGAATAATCCGTTACTGCGCCGTCAGCCCAATCTCATAACTCATGATGGTGGCTTGTTCCTGCTGGGCAGCATGTAACCAAGCTTGCACATCGGCATCGTGTAATACCGTTTGCATATACTCGGCCGCAAAACCCTGACAATCGACGCCATAGGTATTAAAGCGGAACACCACCGGCGCAAACATCGCATCGGCAATGGTGAATTCACCAAATAACCATGGCCCAGACTCGCCGTAGCGCAAGCGACATTCCGTCCAGATCGCCTGAATACGTTCGATATCCTGCGCTAATGCCTCATTCCCCGTGACTTCACGACCCGTTGCGCGGCAATTCATCGGCATCTGGCTACGCAGGCTCATAAAACCAGAGTGCATTTCCGCACTGATCGAGCGGGCAAATGCACGCGCCGCCACGTCACGAGGCCAGGCTTGTGGAAATTGCTCGGCCAGATATTCGGCAATCGCCAGCGAATCCCAGATCGCCAGATCGCCATCCAATAACACCGGCACTTTACCGACCGGCGAAAAGCGCATGACTTGTTGTTTAAAGTCTTCCGTTTGCAGTAAGACCTGAGTTTCTTCGAAGCTAACGCTTAATTTACGCAACAATAACCACGGCCGCAGCGACCAGGATGAATAATTTTTATTGCCAATAATCAGTTGAAACGCAGGCATACCGCCTCCTCAAGGTCACACCGATGGGGATAACAACGCTTTATGTACCTTAAACACGATCTTACGCAGCTCACCCGGCTCAGTCAGGGTGCATAACGGGGTATGTAATTCACCCGGCGCAATCACCACAAAATCGCCAGGCTGCAAACCAATATAGCTGGTTGCGGGCTCATCCATAAAATAAAGATCAGGATGTGGATTATCACTGCGATCCAACGTAATCGCATGTGGCCCACAGCCAATCCACTCTTCGCCAGACAATAACAACTGAATGTCGAGGTAAGTATCATGGAACTCAGGACGACGTTCGATCACCAGTTGTGAGGTATCCATCGATACAATCATAAACAGCGGGTCTTGCGGCAATTCTGCGGGTGCAAATTGCGCCGGCACCGTCAGATCGGTTTTGCCTTTCGGCAGCGCCAAGACATCGGCATTCGTGGCAACGAAATCACGTAACACAGTCGCAATCAGCGGATGTAGCAGACAATCATCCAATTCCTGTAAATTACCAATAAACATAATAAGCTCGTCCTCAAATTCCGGCACAAGGTGGCCGAATGGTTAGCGATTACTGCCACCAGCATAAATAACTGCCGAGAGGATCACAAACCGGATTCCCATTTCTGCGGCTAATTTGCTGAGAACCACCTGAATCGGGCAATTCTGGATTTGCTTACTTGCCTAAGCGGGGAAAAATCCGAACAATACTGCAAAGTGAGTTTTCTCGGCCCGTTATGACTAAACGCCTTACTATTCTTGATATCGCCAAACTGAGCGGCGTGGGTAAATCGACCGTGTCACGGGTGCTGAACCAAGACCCGAACGTCAATCCACAAACCCGTGATCGGGTGGAAGCAGTGATCCGGGAACATGGTTTCGAACCCAGCAAATCAGCCCGCGCCATGCGTACCAATAGTGCCCGGCTGGTCGGCATTATCGTGTCACGCCTCGACTCAGCCTCCGAAAATCGTGCCGTGCGTGGCATGCTCGAAGTCCTCTATGCGCGTGGTTATGATGCCATGCTGATGGAGAGTGAATTCGACCCGCAGAAAGTCGATGAACATCTGGCGCTCTTGGCCCGCCGCGGTGTCGATGGCGTGATCTTATTTGCCTTCAGTGCTCTCGATCTGGAACAACTGCGCCCATGGCAAAACAAGCTGGTTCTCATGGCGCGCGATTGGCCACAGATGGCCTCGGTTTGTTATGACGATCAGGGGGCGATCGGGCGGATCTTGCAACAGCTGTATGCCGATGGCAGTCGCCACATCGACTTCATCGGTGTGGACCCCAGCGATGCAACCACCGGAGCCCTGCGTTTGCAGGCCTACCAGCAATTTTGTGCCCAACAACAACTGCCTTGCCGTTACTTAACCGGTAGCTTAGATGTACAAAGTGGCTATGACCTAACCGCTAAACTGCTAACGCCTATCACCGATGCAGTAGTTTGTGCCACTGACACGCTGGCGCTGGGTGCTGCGAAGTATCTGCAAGAACAACAACGTCAGGATGTGAAACTCACTGGGGTGGGTAATAATCCGCTGCTGCATTTCCTATTTCCACAGGTGCAATCCATCGATCCGGGCTACAAACAAGCCGGCCGCCTCGCCGCTGAACAGCTCTTATTGCAGTTAGAACAAGACGCCGAACCTTGTGCGCAAATAGCGCCCTCGCATAGCTAAATAGCGTCAAACGACAGCTAAACTAAACATCCCTTCTCGCCACAGATCCGGATCCAACGCTGGATCTGTGAACAATCACGCAAATTGGGAACGTTCCCTTTTGTGTTTTAATTAATCAGCTGCATACTTATTGGGAACGTTACCAACTATACTTAAATCATCTTCCATCGTGGAATGATGGTTTTGTTCACCAGGGGACACACATGAGCAAATCATTCTCTCAGGACGTTACTCGTCTGATCAGTCTGGTCGGCGGCAAAGATAATATTGCCACCGTCAGCCACTGCCTGACCCGGCTGCGTTTTGTGCTGAAAAACACTGCACAGGCCGATATCAAAGCCATAGAAACGATCCCATCCGTCAAAGGTTGTTTTACCAATGCCGGTCAATTTCAGGTGGTCATTGGCACCGAAGTGGATGAGTTTTACAAACTATTAATCGCACAAACCGGCGTCGATGGCGCCAGTAAAGAAGCGGCAAAAGTGGCAGCACGCCAGAATATGAGTGTGCTGGAACGCTCAATCTCCCACTTAGCTGAAATTTTTGTACCGTTGTTACCAGCCATTATTACCGGTGGTTTGATCTTGGGTTTTCGTAACGTCATCGGTGACATCAAGATGTTCGATGGCAAGAGCCTGACCGAGATCAGCCAGTTTTGGGCCACCGTTCACTCGTTCCTGTGGCTGATTGGTGAAGCTATTTTCCACTTCCTGCCAGTGGGTGTGTGCTGGGCGACGGTGCGCAAACTCGGTGGCAGCGAGATCCTGGGGATCGTGCTAGGGATCACGTTGGTCAGTCCGCAACTGATGAACGCCTATCTGATCGGCCAGCAAGCACCGGAAGCATGGAACTTTGGTTTGTTCTCGATCCAGAAAGTCGGTTATCAGGCCCAGGTTATTCCTGCAATCCTGGCTGGCGCACTGCTGGCTTATATCGAAATGCGATTGAAACAGATCGTACCGGCTTACCTCTATCTGGTTGTCGTACCCTTTGTGTCACTGATCCTGGCAGTCATTCTGGCACATAGCCTGATTGGTCCATTCGGTCGCTGGATCGGTGATGGTGTAGCATTTGCGGCGAAATCCGTGATGACCGGTAGCTTCGCACCAATTGGCGCCTCGCTGTTTGGTTTCCTGTATGCACCATTGGTTATTACCGGCGTACATCACACCACCAATGCGGTCGATCTGCAGTTAGTACAAAGCATGGGCGGCACACCAATATGGCCGCTGATTGCCCTGTCTAACATTGCGCAAGCCTCTGCAGTCATGGGCATCATCCTGATCAGCCGTAAAGCCAACGAACGTGAAATTTCGGTTCCTGCTGCAATTTCTGCTTACCTCGGTGTCACCGAACCAGCGATGTATGGCATCAACCTGCGTTACAAATTCCCAATGCTGTGCGCAATGGTCGGTTCTGCGCTGGCGGGTTTGGTGTGTGGGTACAGCGGTGTGCTGGCGAACGGTATCGGTGTGGGTGGCCTGCCGGGCATTCTGTCTATCCAACCACAATTCTGGGGCATTTACTCCGTTGCCATGCTGATCGCGATTGCAGTGCCTATGTTGCTGACCATCGCGGTGTACAAACACAAATTCCGTAATCAATCACCAGCTGAAATCTCTGCTACGGAAGCGGTTTAACCCTAATAACAATAATTTCCCGCTGCGGTCACTGGCCGCAGCTTTTTCTTGGAATGGAGCATTTTGATGTCTTATTCTCAACATGACTGGTGGCGTCAGGCGGTGGTGTATCAGATCTACCCGAAAAGCTTTCAGGATTCCGGCGATAAAGGTACCGGCGACTTGCAAGGCATTATTCAGCGCCTCGATTATCTGCAACAACTGGGCGTCGATGCCTTATGGCTCACCCCGATCTACAGCTCTCCGCAGATCGATAATGGTTATGACATTGCCGATTATTACGCCATCGATCCTGCTTTCGGCAGCATGGCCGATTTTGAACAACTGGTAAGCGCCTGCAAACAACGTGGTTTGCACATCATCATGGATATGGTGTTTAACCACACCTCCACTGAACACACATGGTTTAAAACGGCACAACGCGATCCCAAAAGCCGTTTTCGTGATTTTTACATCTGGCGAGATCCCGTTAATGGTCAAGAGCCGAATAACTGGCAATCCAAGTTTGGGGGTAATGCCTGGGCGCTCGATCAAAGCAGTGGTCAATACTACCTACATCTATTCAGTGAACAACAGGCCGATCTGAATTGGGAAAACCCAGAAGTCCGCGCCGAAATCAAAAAGGTACTGCATTTCTGGGCCGATAAAGGGGTGGATGGTTTCCGCCTTGATGTGATTAATCTCATTTCCAAACAACAAGATTTTTGTGATGATCTGACTGGCGATGGCCGTCGCTTTTATACCGATGGCCCGCGTGTGCATGACTATCTGCAAGAGTTATCCCGCGAGGTATTTGTGCCACGCCACTGCATGACGGTTGGGGAGATGTCCTCCACCACACTGGCACATTGCCAACAATATTCACAACAAGATGGTCGTGAGCTCTCGATGGTGTTTAATTTCCATCACCTGAAAGTCGATTATCCGAACGGCGAGAAATGGCAATTGGCGGCGCCGGATTTTATTGAATTGAAAAAAATCTTTGCCGAATGGCAAAACGGCTTACATCAGCAAGGCTGGAGCGCGTTATTTTGGTGTAACCATGATCAGCCGCGCATCGTGTCGCGTTTTGGGCATGAAGGTGAATACCGCGAAAAATCAGCCAAGATGCTGGCTACCGTCTTACATATGCTGCAAGGCACCGCCTATATTTATCAGGGGGAAGAGATCGGCATGACCAATCCACATTTCACACAAATTGATAACTACCGTGATGTGGAAAGCCTGAATATCTATCTGGCCCATCAGGCACAAGGCGTAGCAACCGAGGAGACATTGCAAACGCTGGCTGCACGTTCGCGTGACAACAGCCGCACACCAATGCAATGGAATGCATCAACCGGAGCAGGTTTTAGCCAAGGCACACCGTGGATCCCACTCAGTGATAATCACGCACAGATCAATGTGAGCAATGCGCTGGCAGATAAAGCTTCCGTGTTTTATCACTATCAACAACTGATCCAACTGCGGAAACAATACCCCATCATTGTCGAAGGTAACTATCAGGACCTGCGCCCCGATCACCCGACGCTCTGGTGTTATCAACGTCAGCATGGCGAACAAAAACTGCTCGTGGTCGCCAATTTAAGCGCAACAGAAACCGCGTTTGAATTACCGGAACATTGGCAACACACTGACAGCCAATGCCTGATCCACAATGAAACGTCCTTGCCTCAGCTATGTAACCGCGATCTAAAACCGTATGAAGTGATGGTCTGGCTGCACAGTTAAATATGCTACCAGTTGCAGTTTTTACGAGACGCCAGCTTGTTGCGAATCAGCTGGCGTGTTAATAATTCTGTACCATTTCTTTATCTGAGGCGTCTTATGCCTGCACTCACGCATGAACAACAAACCCAACTCATGGCCGCCGCCAAAGCCAGTATCCGCCATGCTTATATGCCCTATTCCAACTATTCTGTTGGAGCCGCTGTCTTAACCAGCGATGGTCAGATTTTCAGCGGTATTAATATCGAAAATGCCGCTTATCCTGCAGGCACTTGCGCTGAGCGTGTGGCACTGGGTAATGCGATTAGTCAGGGCCATACTCAATTCAACGCCATTGCCGTTTTTTCCCCCAAAGGTGAAATCAGCCCCTGTGGTATTTGCCGCCAATTCATCTCTGAATTCGGCCCCGATATTCAGATCTTGTTCCATTGGCAAGGCCAGCTACAGCAGGTTGCTATCAAAGAATTACTGCCCTTTTCATTTAGTAAAACGCAATTAAACGCCTGATTTACCACTTAATACCTCATTTGCACACTGATCATTTGAATGACAAGCGTGATTCAATCGCAACAGTGTGCAAAACAGCACTGATCTGAACTTACATTCTCTCGTACTATCTTTGACACGCTATAGTTTCAGATAAATCGTTGTCAGATAAATCGCTATCGGGAGACGCCTTGTGAATAATTCTTTCCATCATCCAGCAGCACACCCCACTCTTGATGACACTCAAGCATCAGCACTGCCAACACCAACTCGCACGCTGTGGTTACAAGGCGATAATGTCGCGACCAAACGGCAGGAACTGCTCGACTATTTTATCCAGACCTACGATTTATATGATTCACTGTTTGATTGTCTCGCACACGAAGATGCGTGGTTTAAGAAAGCCATTCCGCTGCGCCATCCGCTGATTTTCTATTACGGCCATACCGCGAGTTTCTTCATCAATAAACTGTTTGCGGCACAACAAATCAACCAGCGAATTAATGCTCAAATTGAAGCCATGGTGGCGATCGGCGTTGATGAGATGAGCTGGGATGATCTTGATGAAGCGCATTACAATTGGCCAACCATCGCCGAATTGCGGACGTATCGCCAACAAGTCAAAACCCGCGTCATGCAATTTATTCAAGAAATGCCATTGGAATTACCCATTAGTTGGGGCAGTCCGGCGTGGACTATCCTGATGGGCATTGAACATGAACGAATTCATCTCGAAACCTCGTCCGTGCTGATTCGCCAGCTACCATTGGCCGTGGTGCAATCGCAACCGCGCTGGCAGCACTGTCCACACATACGCCATCAGCCAAATACGGTACCGACCAATAAATTACTACCCGTTGCTGCCACTACCATACAAATGGGCAAACCAGACAGCGATGCCACCTATGGCTGGGATAACGAATACGGCCAACGCGAAATTAAATTAGATACCTTCCAAGCCAGTAAATATCTGGTCAGTAATGCTGAGTTTCTTGAATTTGTTCTGGCTGGAGGTTACCAACATCTGGAATGGTGGACCACAGAAGGCCAGGCGTGGCTCAAATTCACCAAGGCCGATAAACCCACCTTCTGGCAGGGCAATATTCAGCGAACCGATACCCTGCGTTTACGTCTGATGGCGGAAGAGATCGCCATGCCGTGGGACTGGCCGGCAGAAACCAACCAACTGGAAGCGGCGGCATTTTGTCGTTGGAAAGCCGCACAAACCGGTTTACCTATTCAACTGCCGTGCGAAGCAGAATGGATGGCGCTGCGACAGAATATTCCAACCGATCAACCTGACTGGCAACAAGCTCCGGGGAATATCAATTTGGAATATTGGTCATCGTCGAGCCCCATTGATCAATTCCCACAAGGTGATTTTTGCGATGTGATTGGTAATGTCTGGCAATGGACCAGCACCGCAATTGATGGCTTTGATGGCTTCCGAGTACATCCGTTATACGATGACTTTTCTACCCCAACGTTCGATGGTAAACATAATCTAATCAAAGGGGGCTCATGGATCTCAACTGGCAATCTGGCACTGAAAAATTCCCGTTACGCCTTTCGGCGTCACTTTTTCCAACATGCCGGTTTTCGTTATGTGGTATCCCGTTATCAGGAGCCACTCATTGTTAACCCTTACGAAACCGATCCATTGATCGCGCAATATCTAGATTCACACTATGGTGCCAACCATTTTGATGTGCCAAACCACTGCCAACGGCTGGCCGAAATCGCCGCCGAAGTCTGTCAGCAGCCAATCCGGGCGTTAGATATTGGCTGTTCCGTTGGTCGAGCCAGTTTTGAATTGGCTAAATACTTCCAACATGTTGATGCCGTTGATTATTCCGCTCGTTTCATCGATATCGCGCAAACACTGGCACAGCAAAACAGTTTCCGTTATGCCATTACAACCGAAGGTGAATTAGTCGAATATCGTGAAGCGAAGCTGACCGATTGCCAACTCGATCCTGATTTAGCCAACCGAATTCATTTTACGCAAGGTGATGCTTGTAACCTGAAAAGCAAATATCAACACTATGATTTGATCCTTGCTGCAAACATGCTGGATCGGCTACGCGAACCAGCGCATTTTCTCGCGGATCTGGCTCATCGACTGCGCGATGGCGGCATACTGATGCTGTGTTCACCACATACCTGGCAAGTAGAATCAACATCAAAACATAATTGGCTTGGCGGTATCAGAGAGAACGGTGAGGCACGAACCACTTATCAGTATCTACAACGTGTACTGAGCACTGAGTTTGAAGAGCTACAGCCGGCACAAGACATTCCGTTTGTGTTGCAAGAAACCGCACGGAAATACCAATATCTGTTGTCACAACTGACGATTTGGCGAAAAAATAACGGCGTGTTCTTGTGAATACCGGAAAACAAAAAGCCCTGAACTTATGTTCAGGGCTTAATAGTTGAGAGCCTGGCAGTTTCCTACTCTCACATGGCGAATGCCACACTACCATCGGCGTAACAGCATTTCACTTCTGTGTTCGGCATGGGAACAGGTGGTTCTACTGTGCTCTGGCTACCAGGCAAATTCTGTTTAATAAAAAAGCCTTAGTTAATGCTAAGGCTTTTCAAAGTATTGGCGGAGTGGACGGGACTCGAACCCGCGACCCCCGGCGTGACAGGCCGGTATTCTAACCGACTGAACTACCACTCCGCACTTTTCTTCCTATGCTCGCTCAACCGTTGTCACCCAGTCAAGGTCTTCACATCAATTAGGAGCCTGGCAGTGTCCTACTCTCACATGGCGAATGCCACACTACCATCGGCGCTACAACGTTTCACTTCTGTGTTCGGCATGGGTACAGGTGGTTCCATCGCGCTATTGCCGCCAGGCATATTCGGTTCCCTTATCGCTAACTTCTAATTCTTTGTTAGCAATAAGTCTTGGAAAGCTGTCTAACTATCTCTAGTCAGTTTATCTATCAGTTCATCAATCAAACAAGCGCTTCAAAACTACTTGGGTGTTGTATGGTTAAGCCTCTCGGGTCATTAGTATGAGTTAGCTCAATGTATCACTACACTTACACACCTCACCTATCAACGTCGTAGTCTTCAACGGCCCTTCAGAGGACTTATAGTCCTAGGGATGACTCATCTCGTGGCAAGTTTCCCGCTTAGATGCTTTCAGCGGTTATCTTTTCCGAACTTAGCTACCGGGCAGTGCCATTGGCATGACAACCCGAACACCAGCGGTTCGTTCACTCCGGTCCTCTCGTACTAGGAGCAACCCCACTCAATCATCCAACGCCCACGGCAGATAGGGACCGAACTGTCTCACGACGTTCTGAACCCAGCTCGCGTACCACTTTAAATGGCGAACAGCCATACCCTTGGGACCAACTTCAGCCCCAGGATGTGATGAGCCGACATCGAGGTGCCAAACACCGCCGTCGATATGAACTCTTGGGCGGTATCAGCCTGTTATCCCCGGAGTACCTTTTATCCGTTGAGCGATGGCCCTTCCATTCAGAACCACCGGATCACTATGACCTGCTTTCGCACCTGCTCGACCTGTCCGTCTCGCAGTTAAGCGGGCTTATGCCATTGCACTAACCTCACGATGTCCGACCGTGATTAGCCCACCTTCGTGCTCCTCCGTTACTCTTTGGGAGGAGACCGCCCCAGTCAAACTACCCACCAGACACTGTCCCTGACCCGGATAACGGGTTGAGGTTAGAACATCAAACATACCAGGGTGGTATTTCAAGGACGGCTCCATGACAACTAGCGTCATCACTTCAAAGCCTCCCACCTATCCTACACAGGTAGGTTCAATGTTCAGTGTCAAGCTATAGTAAAGGTTCACGGGGTCTTTCCGTCTAGCCGCGGGTACACCGCATCTTCACGGCGAATTCGATTTCACTGAGTCTCGGGTGGAGACAGCGTGGCCATGGTTACACCATTCGTGCAGGTCGGAACTTACCCGACAAGGAATTTCGCTACCTTAGGACCGTTATAGTTACGGCCGCCGTTTACCGGGGCTTCGATCAAGAGCTTCGCTTGCGCTAACCCCATCAATTAACCTTCCGGCACCGGGCAGGTGTCACACCCTATACGTCCACTTTCGTGTTTGCAGAGTGCTGTGTTTTTGTTAAACAGTCCCAGCCACCTGGTCACTGCGGCTGCCACTAGCTCCAGAAGTAAATTCCTTCACCAGCAACAGCGTACCTTCTCCCGAAGTTACGGTACTATTTTGCCTAGTTCCTTCACCCGAGTTCTCTCAAGCGCCTTGGTATTCTCTACCTGACCACCAGTGTTGGTTTGGGGTACGATTCTTTGTAACCTGAAGCTTAGAGGCTTTTCCTGGAAGCGTGGCATCAGTAACTTCATGACCGTAGTCACTTCGTCTCGGCTCTCGGAATAAAGTACAGCGGATTTGCCTACCGTACATCCCTACCACCTTTCACCAGCTCTACCAACCGCTGGCTTACTTAGCCTTCTCCGTCCCCTCATCGCAGTTACAAAAAGTGCAGGAATATTAACCCGCTTCCCATCGACTACGCCTTTCAGCCTCGCCTTAGGGGTCGACTCACCCTGCCCCGATTAACGTTGGACAGGAACCCTTGGTCTTCCGGCGAGGGAGTCTTTCACTCCCTTTAACGTTACTCACGTCAGCATTCGCACTTCTGATATCTCCAGCATGCGTTACCACACACCTTCACAGACTTACAGAACGCTCCCCTACCACTTGCCTTACGGCAAATCCGCAGCTTCGGTGACTAGTTTAGCCCCGTTACATCTTCCGCGCAGGCCGACTCGACTAGTGAGCTATTACGCTTTCTTTAAATGATGGCTGCTTCTAAGCCAACATCCTAGCTGTCTAAGCCTTCCCACATCGTTTCCCACTTAACTAGTACTTTGGGACCTTAGCTGGCGGTCTGGGTTGTTTCCCTCTTCACGACGGACGTTAGCACCCGCCGTGTGTCTCCCGGATAGTACTTACTGGTATTCGGAGTTTGCATCGAGTTGGTAAGTCGGGATGACCCCCTAGTCGAAACAGTGCTCTACCCCCAGTAGTATTCGTCCGAGGCGCTACCTAAATAGCTTTCGGGGAGAACCAGATATCTCCGAGTTTGATTGGCCTTTCACCCCTAGCCACAGGTCATCCCCTAATTTTGCAACATTAGTGGGTTCGGTCCTCCAGTACCTGTTACGGCACCTTCAACC
>NZ_OY781373.1:300000-410000 GCF_963676665.1 uncultured Tolumonas sp. | reverse complement strand
AAATCATCGATCGCGATCCGACATCCGGCTTCACGCAGAGTATGCAAACGCGCCAGATGCTGACTTTGTGTATCCATCAGCAGCGATTCGGTCACCTCAAAGATGATTTTTGCTGGTGCAATATGGTGTTGATGGATCACATCCAGCCAGCTCTTCGCTTGCACATCTAATTGCAAAAATTCGATTATCGAGCGGTTAATACTCAGCTCTAACCAATCAAACCCGGCTTGATGTAATAGCGCCAGATCGGCACAGGCTTGTTCCAGAATTTTTTCGCCAAGCAGACCGATCAGCCCACTTTCTTCGGCTAACGGAATGAATTGGTCCGGCGGTATGTTACCTAATTCAGGATGTGACCAGCGGGCAAGCGCCTCCAGTTTGCCGACGCGCTGACGCTGATTATCCCAAATCGGCTGATAGGCAACCCAGATCCCGTTGTTTTGAACAGCATCTAGTAAATCTTGCTGGAGCTTTTGCCGATATGACAACTCTTTACGCACACCGGCAGAAAACGCCAGCATGGGTAAATGACGATTTCGGGCAATGAACAGGGCTTGTTCCGCTCGTCTCCATAATGCACCGGGGCTGCGCGCATCTAACGGCCATAATGCGCCACCCAAGGTGCCAGAAATAGCTATTTCACTGTCACCATTTTTAAATGGCCGCAGCACTTCGGCATATACGTCCTCGGCTAACTGCTGTGCTTGTTCTGGTTGATCCATGCCGGGGATCAGTAACGCAAAATCATCGCCACCAACACGGGCCACCACTCCTCGAGGCCCTAATAGCCGCTGTAAACGTAACGCTAACTGCTGCAGGATGCGATCCCCGGTCCGGTGATCAAATTGATTGTTGATTTGGCGAAATTGATCCAGATCGAGGGTTAACAAAGTAAACGGCCGCGTACCGCGGCAAAGTACGCGTAATTGATTATCAAAAGAGAGACGATGTAATAAACCGGTTAGTGGATCGAGTTGCTCTTCATCCGCAGACATACCTCGTTGGGCAGAAAAAACACCCAATAACTCCACGTTCCCTGACTGTGCAGCAGTCCGGCGTAGCATAAGCTGATACGGCAACCAGCCTTGGGTTTTATGTTTTAACCAAAGCGCGCCTTGCCAGCGACCAGTAGTCATTAATTGCGATAAGACTATATCCCAGTCTACCTGCAGCATCGCCCTTAGCTGGGAACGCCGCATTCTTAACAGTTCGAGTAAGGAAAAACCGCTCTGACGACAAAACGCCGGATTGGCTTCCAGCAAAAAACCATTTTTATCCAGCAAGACAACACCATCATCAAATTCCTGATATAGCGTATGCCCTATCTGAGATAACTGGCGTTCATCGATACAGGTACAACGGGAAACGTGCAGCCGATGCAGTATTTCGCGGCATCCATGTACCAGTCTACGCATTCCTTTGCGTAACATTTTAAAACCTTTTATATGTCGCACCTAACCAGCCAGGGCTGTATAAATTCAATTATTAAGCCAATTTATGCAAAACCGCGCTACAAACTAATTTCCAATGCTCGTGAATGCAAGACAAACAAAACAGGAGGAATAAATCCTCCTGTTTTTATTACTGTGGCTTAACAATATAGTTTGAAACTTAAAACCCTAAATTTGTTTTTATTTTAAGCAAAACAGGGCGTTATTAACAAATAAAAATAGAAACTTAAATTAGTATATATGAATTTACTTGTAACTTATTTTAACAATATAGATTGAAACAAGCCTAGTGCAATTTACTCAACAGTTATCACGACATGCAGTAAACTGCACCTTGAAGTCACTTTAGCACCAATATTGTGCGCACCAAAATGAGGGAATAAGATGGCGCGTTGAATTGTTACTTCCAATGTGGATCATGGAAAGATTATTGGACACCCCCTCAGGTAAATATTGGCCAGCAAAATGTTTCGTTGAGGGCTTAAAGCAGATTTCGTTCCTAGAGCTCATGTTTATCATGATGATGTGAAGGCGAGCTGGAGCAAGATCTACTGAACCCGAACAAGGAATACCACTGCTTCATCCATTTCAGCAAAGACATATAAGAAAAATGAAGACGTCATGCAGTTAACTTGATATGGAGTCGAATTAAATCAGTAACACAGTCTGAGCCTAGATTACTGATCAGTTTCATGTTCTCTCACGTTTAGTCCTCTATCAACATATCTGCATCAAGCAGCGCAAAACCTGGTGCTAAAATAGCGCTTCTAACACCGTAGAGTGCAAGATGGTCTTTCAACCAAAGTCGGTATTCATGACCTCGTAGGCTATGATTAGGAGAGCAGTCCACGCTCCATTTACGCAAGGTATATCCAGCAGTAGCCGCGCGTAGCCTCATACGCAGCACGCCGTCGCGCATGCCATAATCCATTTCGGTAATCTCTGGCCAAGTCTGATCCGGATGGGGAACTAACTCTAGTTCAACGATCCGGGTCCACTGGATGTCCTGATCACTTCGTTCGTGTGGCGATACCGGTTGCCCACTGAGTTCGACGGGATCCTTAATACGAGTAATAACGAAATCGCGAAACTCTTGCGACTTCCGGTCAAAAGCGCGGACATGCCAACGGAGGCCGTTGTCAATCAGTGCAAACGGGACAATTTCTCTCTTAGTACGACCACTGGAAATAGAATAGTATTCAATATCAAGAGGACACGCTTGGTAAATCGCTCGGGTTATTCTTGCCAGTACGTCCAAATCGGGATGCGTAAGCCGCGATAGGCTCTCACTTGTCACCCATGCCTTAAGCGGCACGGGTTCCCCGTCACCAAATCCCTGCGTAAGCCACGAAAGCACCCGCTCCGGAGGAAAATTAAACAAGGACTTAAAGCGCTGGTCCAAAATATATGTTTTACCTTGAGCGTCGTAGCGGATATTGCCCGGCGCCAATTCCCGGTAAAGAGCCAAATCTCGGGTCGCTGCGGCAGACTGAATGCCGAAACGTGTTACAAGGTCTTGTCGTCGAATCTCCCCAACGAAGCGGACACGTAACTCGATAAACGCCAAGCGATCACGCTGAGGCTGAGTTAATTCAACGAACAGGCCATCACTCATTTCAACCCTCGCTAGCAACGGAGCCAGTAAATAAAAAGATCATTACACGAAGTATATGAGCCACTTTTGATGCTTGCAATGTAATCAATATGATACTAACTTCATAATCATAATGATCGCAATAGTGTGATTTTCCTTACCGGGAGGGCACTAGTGAAAGCCGACAAAGCCATCGCGATGTACCAACGTATGCGGGCTCAACCTCTATGGCGCCTACTTGCATCGAACACTGGGCCGATAGCCATTGGCCTGCTTCAATCCCATCTTTATGAAAACGAACGAAGCCTTCCTGCCTCCATTTTTCACGAACGAATTGCAAGGGATCTGGAAGAATTACGCGCTCACGGTGAAGATTTTCCTCAATCAGCACAAAGCTATATTGCCAACTGGCTTACCGATGGTTATCTAGAGCGACGTTTTCCACCTGGGGCGACAGAAGAGGAATATGAACTATCCACTCCCGCTATTGAGGCCATTCGTTTTGTTTCTGGTCTGGCACAACCTCACTCAGCAGCGACTGAGAGCCGCCTAGCGTTAGTGATCGAAGCCCTAGCCCGTCTTGCCGAGGATACCGACACAGATAAATTCCGGCGAGTAGACAGACTCATGGCTGAACAAGCCCGTATTGATAAAGAAATTGACGCCATCCAGAAGGGGCAAATGCGAGTTCTTCCCCACGCAACAGCACTCGAGCGTACTCGGGAGGTCATCATGCTAGCAGACGATCTAGCTGGTGATTTTCGCCGCGTGCGCGATCAATTTGACCAACTCAATCGAGAGCTCCGTGAACGAATAATGGACAGCAATGGTAACCGCGGGGATGTGCTGGATTCGCTATTTGCCGGAATCGACTTGATTGCAGAAAGTGAAGCAGGAAGGACTTTCTCCGCTTTCTGGCGATTGCTCACGGATCCGGAACAGGCGGCTACACTTGAGCTGGCTCTTGATAGCGTGATGTCTCGGGAGTTCGCAGGTCAGCTCGAAGCCAGAGAACGACGATTTCTTCTTCGGCTGACTCGAACCCTTCTCGAACAAGGCGGTATGGTTCATGAGGTTCTCCAGACATTTGCGCGCAGCCTGAAGCATTTCGTTCAAAGCCGAGAATATCTCGAACAACGCCGACTTAATCACCTTCTGAAGGACGCTCAGCGAGCAGCGTTAGCTCTAAAGGATGAAGTCCGGGCAACCGAAGCACTGCAGTATACGCTTGAACTCACTAGCTGCCGTTTGCGCTCCTTTTCTCAATGGGTGCTACACGACCCATCTCTGCAAGCTTTGCCCAGCCAAATGGCGGAAGGTGACGTACTGCCAATCGATCTGGAGTTAGTTAGCGAACTAGTTGCTCAGTCCGAGATCGATTTCCGAAAATTGAAAGCCAACGTACTAGCAGTATTGGAGCAAAACGCCCAAGCATCTATTGCTGAAGTACTGGAACAATTTCCAGCTACACAGGGTCTGGGAAGCATCGTTGGCCTGCTGGCATTAGGCAGTCGGCATGGATTCAAATCCAGCCATAGTGAAATCGTAGTCTGGGTTGGAGGCGATGATGAACATCGTAGCGCCCTAATCCCAAAAATCTTCTTTTTGAAGGAGCGAGCTGATGAACTGGCCTGAAAAAGATAACTCGGCAATGCTAACAGAATCGAATAATACGGTGCAAACAACCGCCAACAGCCTTTTCATAGGAGACAGTGGTGAGTTGGCAATGGATACCCGACGAGCCCTAGTACAACTACTTGCTGGGCCATCACTTGATGGACGTCGACATCCAAAACTCTGGTCGATCTTAGTACGAGATGAAACAACTATACGTAGACGTCTTGCAGAGCTGTTTCTTGAATTAGTGATTGATCGGGATGTACAAGTTGCTTTTACTCGGCAGGCGGATACCGGCGATCTTGAAGTGCCACGTCTGTTAAGGCGGGCGCAACTAACCTTCATTGACTCAATACTGTTGCTTCATCTTCGCCAGAGATTGACTCAAGCCGACTCGCAGGGCAATCGCGCTGTGGTATCAACAGACGAGATCATGGAATTTATTACTCTCTATGAGCGTGCTGCCAACACCGATAGAGCAGGATTCGTAAAACGGATTAATGCTTCGCTCGAAAAGATAAAAAAACACAATATCCTTCAGAAAATCCGCTCAAGTGAGGATCGATTCGAAATTTCACCCACGCTGAAGCTCCTCTTTTCTGCAGACGAAATCCAAGCACTGACCCGCTTGTATCAGCGAATGGCAGCCGGTGAACCACTCGTTAAACTAGCTCAAATAGAATTTGATGAGGAAGCCGAACAATGATCTCGGAGCCCCAAACCGCCTCTTTGTTTGCCCGCGAGCAGTTCCGGATGACCCACCTGCAGGTCTACAACTGGGGCACATTCTCTGGCCTGCATGACGTACCGATCAGCGAACGAGGCTTTCTGTTTGTGGGTCGATCCGGCGCTGGGAAGTCGACGCTTCTTGATGCATTTTCAGCGTTGCTGACACCTCCTCGCTGGATCGACTTCAACGCGGCCGCGCGCGAGGCGGACCGCAGTGGCAGAGACCGGAACCTCGTCACCTACATCCGTGGGGCGTGGGCTGAACAGAAGGATGGAGAGTCGGGTGAGATAGCAACGCGCTACCTGCGTGCGGGGACGACCTGGTCAGCCTTGGCGCTGACCTACCAGAACGCCTTGGGCCAGTATGTGGTGTTGGCTCAGGTGTTCTGGCTGCGCGGTAATGCGAACGGCAGCACCGATGTCAAACGCCTCTACCTTGTCATGGAGCGGGCCTTTGACCTGCGCGAGCTGGAGGACTTTGGTCAATCCAACTTCGACATCCGAAAGCTCAAGCAGTCCTTTCCTGACGCGTTTGCCCGCGACGAATTTCGTCCCTATTGCGAACGGTTCTGTCGCCTGCTCGGCATCGAGAACGAAATGGCGCTGCGTTTGCTGCACAAAACCCAGTCGGCCAAAAACCTAGGCGACCTCAATACCTTCCTGCGCGATTTCATGCTCGACAAGCCCGAGACCTTCGAGGTAGCGGATCGCTTGGTCAGTGAATTTGGCGAACTCAGTGCTGCCCATCAGGCAGTAGTCACGGCCCGTGAGCAGGTTCAAACTCTCGTGCCAGCGCGGGAGCAGCATCAGCGTAGGGACTCGTTAATGCTGCAACATAATGGACTGGATGAGCTTCGGCTAGGCGTTGATAGCTACCAGGAAATCCGCCGCATTGAGCTTCTCAAGGAGCACGTGGCAGCCCTGGAGGTGCAAGCCAATGGCTCTGAAGGTGAAGTGGGACGACGTCAAAGCACCTTGGATAACCACACCGCAATCTTGCGCGATCTGGAGCGACAGCACCGTGAAGCAGGCGGTGATCAGATCGAACAATGGGAGGCTGACAAATCCGCGCTGGAAGGGCAACGCACAGATCGCCTACGTAAACGAGGTCAGGCTGAAGATGCTTGCAAGAAGCTTGGCTGGAGCCTCTCGGATTCGCCTCAAGCTTTCGCTGAGCTTTTGGGCGACGCGCGGCAGGAAGTTGAAAACTGGGAGCAGCGCAGCAACGCGAACCGCGAAGAACAGTTCCGCCTGGCAGGTGAAAAAAGAGACGCTGAGGCTGCATTTTCGCAAGCAGTGAAAGAGGTGCAGGCACTCCAGCGCCAGCCATCGAACATTCCAGCCGATATGCTGGAAATGCGTAGAGACATCGCTGCCGCCATCGGGATCTCGGAATCGGCACTTCCCTTTGTTGGCGAACTCGTCGAGGTGAAGCCTGACGAGGCCGAATGGCAGGGAGCCATCGAGCGCGTACTGCACGGGTTTGCGCTCTCACTCCTGGTGGACGAACGCCAGTATTCGGCGTTGGCCAATCACATCAACAACACCCATCTTGGCCAGCGCTTGGTGTATTATCGGACTGGCCGACCGGAGACCTGGCAGGCCAAGCCTATTAATGTTAACTCGCTCGTTCTCAAGCTGAACGTAAAAGAGGGGATCTACGCTGATTGGCTCCAGACCGAGCTAAGGCAACGCTTCGATTACGCGTGCGTCGATTCCATTCAGTCGTTCAGGAATGCTGATCGCGCCATTACCCGCGAGGGTCAGGTCAAGCACAGCAAAACCCGGCATGAGAAGGACGACCGCAGAAGTGTCGGCGACCGGCGAAACTGGGTACTCGGATTTGATAACCGCGAGAAGCTCGGGGTCTTTCAAGCTCAGGCGCAGGAGCAGGCTGAGGCGATTGCGCACCTAGGCGGGGAGATCGAAAAACTCTCCGACCAAGACAAAAATCGTGCGGCCCGAGCGATGCAATGCCAGACTCTAGTGAATCTTCAATGGCAAGAAATAGATTTGCTCCCATTGCTGGAACGTATTTCCACCCTCGAACGGCAAATCCGCGAAGCGCGGGAAGGTAATACCACCCTGCTGCAAATCAGTGAGCAGATCGGTGAGCAAAAGAAGCTCCTCGAGGATGCTGATAAGGAACTTCGCCAGGCAACGCGCACGCACGACTCGATTATTGATCAGATCAAGACCAGTATGCAGAAACTGGAGTCTCTCCTGCAGGACGCGTCTATCGCTCCATTGACACCCCACCAGGTTTCGGGACTCGACGAGCGCTTCGCCAAGCAGTCAGATTCAGTACGGCTCGACAACCTCGACAAGGTGACAACTTCTGTAGAACGCGCACTCAATGCGGAGATCGAAGAGGTCAATCGCGGGATTGGTGACTGCGAGAAGGAAATAGAAGCGCGCTTCGCCGATTTCAAACGTCAGTGGCCCATGGACGCAGGCGACATGGACACGAGCCTTGCCAGTGCGCCAGACTTTTTCGCCAAACTGGTTCGGTTGGAGACGGATGGTCTGCCCGCCCATGAGCAACGGTTCTTCGAGCTGCTGCAGAACCAAAGCCACCAGAATCTGGCGGCACTTTCCACCTACTTGAACGATGCTCGCAAAGCCATTCTGGAGCGGATGGATCTTGTCAACGACAGTCTTAGCGAGGTGCCTTTTAACCAAAGTACCAATCAACGCACCTATCTCCACATAGACGCCAGTGACCGACAGCTTGTCGACGTCAAGGAATTCAAGCAGGAGATCCAGCAGACACTTAGCTATGCATGGACAGAGAACCGCGAGTTTGCCGAGGTCCGCTTTCTGACTCTACGCCGACTTGTTGATCGACTTGCCAGCCAGGACCCTGAACAAAAGCGATGGCGTGAGACTGTGCTCGACGTTCGACAACATGTTGAGTTCATCGGACGGGAGATCGATGAAAGTGGCATTGAAGTCGAAATCTACCGCAGCGGTGCCGGTAAATCAGGTGGGCAACGGCAGAAGCTAGCCACCACATGCTTGGCTGCAGCTCTGCGGTATCAACTAGGTGGGAACGATCACGGAGTGCCAATGTATGCACCCGTCATACTTGATGAAGCCTTCGATAAGGCTGATAACGAATTTACTGCTTTGGCGATGAATATCTTTACCAATTTCGGATTCCAAATGGTGGTCGCTACGCCGCTTAAATCTGTCATGACCCTCGAACCCTTCATAGGGGGTGCCTGCTTCGTAGATATCAACGACCGGCGAGTGTCAGGCGTACTGCTGATCGAGTACGACAATGAGCGTCAGCGGTTGAAACTTCCAGATAACACTCAAGAGGAAACTAGTATTGAAGCTTCCTGAAGATGTGCGACTATTTCTCACTCGTCGATTTCACAGCAAACACCGCGAGTGGTTAATTCATGATGCTAACGAGAACCAATGGCCTCTGGAAATTCTGCTCGACATACCAACGGAACAGGCTGCGCTGAGGCAAATTGATGGCGTTCGCGCTTGGGTGGATGCATGGCAAGGCTGGCAAGGCGTCGGCACTCTATCTTGGTGCGAGCGCCGATGGAAAACACTCGGTATCCAGCTACTACCAGAGAAACTAGTGTTACGTAGACCTCACGATGTAGCCGCATGGATTGGAGAATCTACTCGGTGGGAACGAGCTCAATCTCGCTACCAGACGTTTACTGCTCGCTGGAGCGTACTAGCACAGCAGTTGCCGAAATACTTTGATGTCCTTGCAGACTATACTGATGCTGATTTTTATCGATTGGCAGAGATGCTGAATTGGATTGTGAACCATCCAGATTCTAACTTCTATCCTCGCCAGTTACCTGTATCCGGCCTAGACACTAAATGGCTTGACGGACGTAAAGGTCTGCTGACGGATTTGGTTGCTGCCATACAAGAAGATTCCACTAACAACTTTAATTTTTACCACCGATGTGGTTTGAAAGCACCTCCATTCCTTGTACGAATGAGAATATTGGATCAAAAATTGCGAGCTTTGGTCGGTGGCATGGGAGATATCACTGCTCCGATAGAAGACCTAACCGCGATCAATTTGCCTGCCTCGCAAGTATTCATTGTTGAGAACCTTCAGAGTGGACTGGCAATATCCGATATACCGGGTGCGGTCGTGTTCATGAGTCTTGGCTATAACGTCGACGTTCTTGCCCAGTTGACTTGGCTTACTCACGCGAAGTGCATCTACTGGGGGGACTTGGATACCCATGGATTTGCCATCCTACATCGAGCACGTTCATACATTCCAGAGTTGAAATCAGTACTTATGGACGAAGATACCTTACATCAACACAAGGAACTGTGGGTGAATGAAAAGGCACAGCATCCAGCAGAGGAATTGTATCTTCTTACAGAGAGCGAGCAGCAGCTTTATCAGGGCCTAAAACAACAGCGGTGGGGGCAAAATATTCGCCTGGAACAAGAGCGGATCGATTGGACTACCGCATGGAGTACGTTACAACACGCCAATCTAATTGCCACTACATGAACTTGCACAACATTTTGCTATTTCATGTTTATAATCATCCACCTTTAACGCTACATTGAGATAACTGCTTTTCTTGACAGAGTTTTCGGTATTTAAGAGGCGTCATGCCAACATATTTCTTGAAGGTTTCATAAAATCGGCTGCTGGAATTAAATCCCGTGGTTAATGCTATATCTAGAATTGTCATATCACCGTTACTCAACAAAGCTCGTGTATGGTTGATCCTCATAGCCGTAATGTATTGCTTCATAGTAAGCTGCATCACTCTCTGGAAAATACCCATCGCATAGTTCTGATTTAACCGAACGTTTTCCGCGACCTGCTGAATACTCAATGTACTGTCATGGTGTGCAGCAATATATTCCAACATCTGGCTTACATAAAACTGCGCATGTCTGGATACCCCATTTGGGCGGGTTTTTGGGGTATGGTTGATTAGCAGAGGCGTCCAGTTGGAAAGACCAAAACGCTTAATCATCAAGCAGATCTCATCTATGGCTAACTGTTTTATCTGTTCATTCTCATGTTGCAGCTCCTGCTGCCAACGTCTGATTTCAAATTCACTAATTTGCTGAGAAAAACGGGACTGAACAACCAAACCATGGGTGACATGATTGATCAGCTCACGGTTAATTGGCCAAGACAAGAACTGATGCATAGGTAAATTGAAAATTGCCATGCTTCTGCAATGGCCAGGATTGCTCAGTCGGTGGGGAACACAGGCCCAGAACATGGTGATGTGTCCCTGCTTAATCCGTATGACTTCGCCGTTAATAATGTACTCAACATCAGCATCAAACGGCACATTCACTTCGACCTGTCCATGCCAGTGACTTATTGGCATTGCTTCAGGTGCTCTCAGTTCAATGTCCATACGCTGATACTCAGAGTAGAGTGCTAGCGGACTTACTAACGTATGCTTGTTGATTTGCGTTTAAAACTGACCCACTAAACCCACATATTTGCGTCGAAATTTGACCCACGTAAACAGACTATCCTGCTTATTTTATGAGCGGGAGTTAGGAGTGATTAACGTGGCCATTTTGAGCAAGATCAGACGTTGGTATTTCCGCGATAAACTCTCGATCCGGGAGATCGCCCGCCGTACCGGATTTTCCCGCAATACAGTTCGCCGTTATCTCAGAACTGAGATTGCTGAACCCCTTTATCCTCAACGGCAAACACCCAGTAAACTCGATGCTTTTACCGATAAACTGACGCAGTGGTTAACCGATGCAGCCAGAACCTCTCGTAAACAACGCCGCTCCGTCAAACAGATGCACGCTGATTTATGTACCCTCGGTTTTGATGGCTCCTATGATCGCGTAGCGGTATTTGCCCGCGAGTGGCGTCGTCGGCAATTAGAATCCACTCACGGTGCTAGCAAGCACACCTATATCCCTTTGCAGTTTTCGCCCGGCGAAGCATTTCAATTTGATTGGAGCGAGGATTGGGCGGTAATTGCGGGTGAACGCGTCAAGCTGCAAGTTGCTCATTGTAAATTGAGTTACAGCCGTGCTTTCTTCGTTCGCGCTTATCCGCTGCAAACCCATGAGATGCTGTTTGATGCGCATTACCATGCCTTTACGGCATGGGGTGGTATTCCACAACGGGGCATCTACGACAATATGAAGACCGCCGTAGATAAGGTAAAACAGGGTAAGCAGCGCGATGTGAATGCCCGGTTTGCGGCCATGGTTAGTCACTATTTGTTTGATGCTGAGTTTTGTAATCCAGCCGCCGGTTGGGAAAAGGGTCAGATCGAGAAGAATGTACAGGATGCCCGGCGACGATTGTGGCAAAAAGTGCCTGAGATGCCGTCACTGACGGCATTGAACGATTGGTTGGCTGCACGTTGTGTCGCGCTCTGGCATGAATCAACCCATCCTACTGAAGCCAGAACAATCCAGGCCGCACTGGATGATGAACGTCCCTTCCTGATGCCAGTTGGCCAGCCTTTTGATGGATTCGTCGAGCAAACAAAGCGGATCTCTCCCACGAGTTTGCTGACCTTTGAACGCACGCGTTACAGCGTGCCCTCGTCATTTGCCAACCGCCCGGTGAGTTTGCACATTTATCATGACCGTCTCGAGGTGATTGCAGAAGGCGGCATTATCGCGGTCCATCAACGGTTGTTTAATCGCAAACATGAACACCCACTCATCATCTACGACTGGCGACATTATCTCTCTGTATTACAGCGAAAGCCGGGGGGCATTGCGTAACGGTGCGCCGTTTGTCGAATTGCCTCAAGCCTTCCGGACATTGCAATCCATTCTACTCAAGCGCATAGGAGGTGATCGGGAGATGGTGGACATTTTAGCGCTGGTATTGCTGCACGATGAACAGGATGTATTGACGGCAGTTGAATTAGCGTTGGAGACGGGCGCACCCTCGAAGCAAATTGTCCTCAATATTTTGAGTCGATTACTGGATAAAACACCGCTGGCACCGATAGATGTCCCACCCGAGCTGACACTGAAGATCGAGCCGTTGGCTAACGTGACCCGCTATGACAATCTGAGACTGCAAGGAGATCATCATGCTCACTAATGCCATGCTCCCCGTACTTAAATCACTGAAGTTATATGGCATGGCTCACGCGCTGGCAGATCTTGCGGAACAAGACTCACCGGCATTTCAGGCCAGCATCACGGTATTAGATCATTTATTGAAAGCAGAACTGGCAGAGCGAGAAGTTCGCTCGGTGGCCTATCAATTAAAAGCCGCTAAGTTTCCTGCCTATCGAGATGTGAATGGTTTTAACTTTACTGAGAGCATGGCTAATGAGGCGCTTATCCGGCAACTATGCCAAGGTGACTTTATGGATAATGCACAAAATGTGGTTTTAGTGGGCGGCCCGGGAACCGGTAAAACCCATCTTGCTACCGCCATCGGGATACAGGCCATTGAACAGTTTCACCGACGCGTTCGATTCTTTTCGACCATTGAATTGGTGAATGCGCTGGAGAAAGAAAAACAGCAAGGCAAAGCAGGACAAATCGCGGCCAGATTGATGCACACCGACTTAGTTGTACTGGATGAAATGGGTTACTTACCCTTTAGTCAAACGGGTGGCGCCTTACTCTTTCACTTGATGAGTAAACTATACGAATGTACCAGCATGATCATCACGACCAATCTGAATTTTGCGGAATGGTCGAATGTATTTGGTGATGCGAAGATGACAACAGCCCTGTTAGATCGGGTGACACACCATTGCCATATTGTTGAAACTGGGAATGACAGCTATCGTTTTAAAGAAAGTTCAACCAAGGGGAAAAAGGAGAAAAAGACACCGGTTTATCCACAACCCAAACCCGTAAAATAGTGAATTAGGGTGGGTCAAAATTCAACGCAAAAAGTGGGTCAGTTTTAAGCGCAAATCAACACTCTGCATAACGGACTAAAAATTGCTGGGTCAGCGGTAGTTTGTGTAATTTTTTAGCGACCGAGTTTTTATGCGGTAATTGATTTAAAAGCCATGTAACAGACATCCGCTGGTGTACTGGGTTATTTTCAGATAACAGATGAATTCTGATTAAATTCCTTACTAATTGTCGGTCACGCAAATGCCAATCAACTCGATTGTTAACCGTTTTTACAGGTCTTTTTTGCTGTTCATTAAACGCAAGCAACCAATCCCGATCATGCCGGTAAAGCCACGCATATAAAGAACTACCCATCGCTTGATGTCTGGCCGGTTTCACGCCATGTTGTAAAACTAATGCTTCCCATTTTTGGCGATAAATTCGACATTCATCTGATGTGGAAATGGTATTATCAACGCTGGATTGACTCTCTTTGAACACGGTTTTGGCGGCATATCGATGCACTCTAATTAAGATCTCAGAAACAGAAAGTGCAGGGAGTAACGCTTGCCACACAATGAGATGTTCTAAGAAACTAAATGATTTTCGATGCTTACGAAAAATGGACCGCAACCAAAAACTGTTACTTTCTACTTGCTTCAATAAACCTTTGTTTTCCAAATAACGAATACCGAACCGAGAACACACTAAATTCAAAACTTTCTCATGATCAACCTGCTTACCTCTGGCGCAACCACATTCCGCAGCAATTTCATGATAAAAATGAGTCCATTGTTCAAAGGTGGGTGATTGCTGTGCTGGTTGCTCAAGAAGTTCTGTGGCAGCTAGGGCAAGGGGGAGATCATGGGCAACGTATTTATTACTCGTCTTCGTTGTGAAATATGCGGGATTTAAAGGTACGAACTGATGCCGGTGTTCATCTGAATGAATGGACGTCTCAATTAAACAGCCATGCTCAGGGCAAACAGGTAATTCAGGTAAAAACCAGTCGCGTTTCCAATAATATTCACCATAGGTGTGTAGCTGTCGCTCCATGCACATAGGACAAAAACGAAAAGTACGGACAGATTTAATTCTTGAGGCAGCAACACCGAGCATCAAGTGGACCACACCATCAGCTCTGTCAGACATCCGCTTTATTGCTCGTTGCCGCAGATGTTCTGGCACAAAAGGCGCGTAAAGTGGAAATAATGTATGTTTGTACACCAATGTTTCTAAATCATATTGCCTTGTACCACTTAACAGCCCAGCAAGTGATTGCAAATGGCTTGGTAGATCAAGTGTGGCAATCACCTTTCTATCGGCAAAGACTTCATCCAGAAGCTGTTTAGGGCTAACCAGACCAAAATAAACACCAGCTCGCGCTACTGTACTGTAAATCAGTTCATTTGGATGCGGAGCCGGTAGTTTCATCGCACTATCCTGCTTTTTGCAAAATGTCGCTGAGTTTTAAGATATATCCCGCTCTGACCATCTGATTATAAATTGCTGTTGAATCGGAATTTTGCGAATACATATACCGTAAACTATCTGGGTTCAACTTATCCCAATTTTTTGATTTTATGATGCTTGTTTGTTTTTTTGGCTTATCGATTTCAGAAGGAGTATCGACTTCGCCAACCGGTGTCATTAGCCATTTTAAAATGATTGGAAGTAACTGTTGTCGTGTTAACTGTGGATTCTGACTAAATGCATTACGGATCGTTTTTACCAGTAATACTGAATCATAATCCTCTTGCAGCATCATATAGATACGTTGTTCATCTTCAGTTGAAAGTTCTTTCATCGCGAGCATTGCTGGCGTTTCTTGCGAGATTGAAGAAATCTTTTGTTGTAATTGAATCAGCCTCTTGTCCATTTCTGGAACCATGAGATCAGAATAGCGAGCAATACGCTCAGGAATACCAGAGCGTAATGCCTCCAACATTGGATGAACCGGTATCAGGTCATCGTCATAAACTTGTTGTAGCAGCCCTGTTGTGATCCGTTCTTTACCTATAGCCAATGCTCTTAATTGCGCCAAGATAAAAAGCTTCACAACGATATCCATAACCCCTTGGCTTAGATCAAACCATAGGGAACGTATATCATCAGAAAGTAATAGATCACGCTTTTGCAGTAGTTGCAGTTTCCAGAGATTATTTGTAAACCCGATCCATTCGTTATTCGGCGCACCCTTGACATATTGCGGCATAGGCTCCCAATATATTGAACCAAAACCAGCACCACGACGCGCGGAGCGAAGATCCGCTTCGAAGATATCACGCGCTTTGGGTGTTCCAATCAACATCACCGGAACACCGATTGTATTCACCATCGTGACAAAGAAATTCAACATTTCCTGAGAACCGCCAGATTTTGAACGGCTAAGATGCTGGATTTCATCAATAACTAGCAGGCCCAAAGCATGTGCATTCGCAATCTGGGCCATTAACGCTAGCATGGTTTCAATACCATGCTTTTTTAACCCATATCGTTTTTCGTAATGTTCGCCAAGCGCACGATCTAACGCCCTGAAAAAGTTAAGACAAATCTCTTTCAATGAACCATTGTGAGAGCAGTCGATTTTAAGATAAACAACCTGTTCAATATTCATTTCTGGGTGATAAATCACTTGAGGGTACGCTGATAAGACACGTTTTAATGAAGTGGTTTTTCCACAACCAGAACAACCAATCAACAGCAGACTCTGAGCTGTAGAACCAACATCATCATAACGAAATGCAGAAAGTTCACCACGTTGAACCCGCTCATATCCATTTTGGAGATGTCGCTGTAGCATCCCATTCTGGGGATTGCGGCCTACATATCCGCCCCTGATCATGATGGAAACTCGTTCGTTTAACGCCATATGCGAACTTAACGGCTGGAAAAAATCATCTTGAATTCGACAAATGTTGTGTGCCCGAATCACTCTAGATTGAGCTAAATCCGATGCTTCAAATTTCAGCGTTGCTTTCAGATCAAGCGTTGCATCATAAGCATCCAGTAATGGTGGTAATGCCTCGATCAAAGGGTTTGCTTTATAGGCTTCAACACCAGTGTCCCTGTAAATTGCTGTAATACGGGATGTTGTCATGTTTATTCATCCTCATCCGTTTCAAACAAACCAGGAACAAAAGATGGATAACTGTAATCCTCTTCTTCATTGTGTAATGGAATAACATCAGCAACATTTTGATCAGGTTTAATGGTGGTTGGTTTTGTTCTTTGCTGCCGTTCTTGTTCACGAGCTTCTTTTTTATTAGAACGGATTTGTCGTACTCTTTGTTGGTTCGACTCCTGAATATCAGGTAATAATTTTTTAGACTCAGCAATAACACCTTGAATATAATCATCTAACTCTCGGCGATGCGCGGCTTCATCGAATATTGCATTTGCCTGATTGTTCTTTTCCTCTTTTTGAATATCCCAAACTTGCCAAAATGTCATTCCCCTGAATTGTCTGCTTTTTTCTGTAAGCGAACAGACCCAATAACCTCTGCTACCTGACTGGGGAAACAAATAAATCGTATCAGCACAGCTAGGATCATAAGCCGCCTCCAAACTATCCGGACGCTTTACGTCTTGGCTTCGATGTAGCCAACCTTCGCGTAAAATTTCTGCGCTGGTGTAATACATTCCCCAGAGACAAACACCAAACGTTGATATGCTGACTTTCTTCCGAGGTAAAATTGACACCCGTAGCAAATCAGGGTCAACGGAACGTAATCGCCCTGTTCTGTTTTGTAAGCCCCACCGCCATAGATGAAGAGGAATTGAAGGTAAATCGGCTGGTAAATCAGCATCACGATCATATTTAGTTAACACATGATGCTTGTTTCTGAAAAGGATGGTTTTGAGGATAATACGGGTAAAATCTGAGATCGTAATGGCTGCATCAAGCCGATAATCTTGTTCACCGTGCTTTTTGATTTTATTTCCCGCAACAACGCCTGGTGCATAAGGTTTAAATTCTGCTTGCAGAACTCTAAAACAACTTTCAACAATGCCTTTGGCATCTCCTCGTCTTGGCGGCGCACTTTCAACTCGAACATTGAAGGTACTAATAAGTGATTCCAGCTGATTACTCATCAACTCACCTCTATCCGCTAACACAACATCAGGTAAGCCAATACAGGGCCACTCTTCCGTAGAAATATTCAGACCAAGAGATTTACAAATATCTGTTTTTTCCACACACGCATTAATGAATGCCTGCATTGCAACAACATAAGAGGGGTTATCAAAGCCGATATAAAATCCGGCAATCATTCGGCTAAAAACATCAATGACGATATACAGCGTTGGCCTGCCAATAATTTTACTTCTGTCGTCATCCGCAACTAAATAAATATCTGCAATAGTCGCATCAATTTCATAGCGGCTACCAGGGCCTAAAACTCCCGTCGTTGCTGTACTGCTTAAGGGGCGGACATCTTTCTTATATATCCCTTCATCGATGCGTTCAACTAACCGAGTAACCTGATCATATTCACGTTTGTAAAAATACTCGAACTGTCTACGAGTAGGTTTATCTTCTTCAGGAACATCAGGGTAATATTGTAAAAATAGCTTTTCGAATTTTCTTAATGCGAAGGAAACGCTCAGTTTCTCCGTGTTTTGTAAAACTTGTTCAATACTAAGACGCATGATCCGTTCGATATCATCATTGATTTTTATACCAAACCCTCGACCATTCTGGCGCTTTCTGCCGCTCTTTTGCACTCCTGTTGACGTTCTCTTTTTACCAGGAGCACCGCTATTTTTATAGTCTGGCAGTAGTGCATTCAGTGTTTGGCCGCGTTGCCAATATCGTCTTAATAAACGATAGATTGTTGACCGTCCTGCACGCCCAGATTGTTCTATTTCTTTGATAAGCTGAGATCTTTTGATTGAATCAAAACAATCGGGATCAGAAATAATGGATTGAATTATCTGGTATGACTCTTCTCTTTTTATGAACTCAGCAGAATGTGCTTTGGGCTCTTCATATAGCAAATACGAATATGGATCATCAGCTCTTATTAAGCGTTCCGCATCCATAAGTGCCGTTAATTGAGCATGTAAAATCAGCGTGGGTATTCCTTTATCTTCATCAATATTGACCCAGATAATTTCACCACCATCTATCTGAAGAATTCGATAGCGAACACCATCCAGAGACAATACTTCATTGATTTTCCACATAAAGAAACTGCTCCATTTCACTCAGTTGCATAAAGATTAAATCTGATATTTTTAACTGACGAACTGGTTTTCTGATATCAAAAATAACTAATCGATTAGCCATTAAAAGACGTAGATCCTGAAGCGATTGGCCTAATTCCAGACCATATGCCAAATCAATGCGCTTGCAGGCTTCAATAATAGTTAGTTCTGGCAATCTTGAGATAGCCGCAGGCAAAGCAGCCATTAATTCTGGTATTCGTTTAGCCGTTGTAATGTCATCTATTTGGGCGGGATACAGCCATTCGATATTTTTCTTAATCACAATATCGATATCTTGTTCTGTTATTGTGACCCAGGGGATTCCTTTTTGTCGCCAATAACAACGTTCAAGATCCAATTTTTCAATTGTTCGCTCATCACGAAAGGATTCGCCATATTTTACTTGGACGGCAAATTGTTTCTGAAATGGCTCTTTCGCATCAATCAGGAAATCTGTAGTCATCACTTGATCAACGCCGCGAACAGATGGATGTTTTATTCCTTCGTTTTGAGCGATAGAACGTGTGTCATCACGAATAAGAGGAAATTGTTCACGAATATCCAGAACACTTTCCGACCAGTCAAGCATGAGAAATGTTGCCAACTCCAAATCTGAAAGCAAATGGTGAACACGTTTTGTTTTGTAAGAATATATCCGGTGAGATCGTCCGTCAGACGGAACATCCTGAATCTGCAACCACGGCTGATATTTCGAACCTTGACCTTGCCCTCGACCACTCTTAATTCTTTGGGCAATCATATTTTCAGAAAAGAAGCTTGGATGGCGAACCATAAGAAAAGTCCAGTATGCTTTTTAATCAGCATAGCTGGACTTAGGCAGTTTTCAACTATATTGTTAAAGTTCTAAACTATTTTGTATTAGTTTTAAACTTTAATGTTAATTTTCAAACTATATTATCAACCCACAATTACGTTTTTTTATGACCGCCGATTATTCAACCGTCACTGATTTGGCTAAGTTTCGTGGTTGATCCACATCGGTGCCCTTGATCAGCGCAATGTGATAAGCCAGTAATTGCATCGGGATGGTGTACACAATTGGTGCAATGATGTCCGCTACACTTTCCATTGGCATCACGCGCATTGTGTCATCACTGGTGAAACCGGCGGCCCGATCAGCAAACACATACAACAAACCACCGCGTGCACGCACTTCTTCCACGTTGGATTTCAGTTTTTCCAGCAGTTCATTATTCGGCGCCACCACAATGATCGGCATTTCGCTGTCAATCAGCGCCAATGGGCCGTGTTTTAACTCACCTGCCGCATAGGCTTCTGCGTGGATATAGCTGATTTCTTTAAGTTTTAATGCACCTTCCATCGCAATTGGATATTGATCACCGCGACCTAAAAACAGACTGTGTTGCTTGTTGGCAAACTGTTCGGCCAAGGCTTCGATTTGTTTATCCAGCTGTAAGGCATGCTCAATCTGCATTGGTAGTGCTTGTAATGCACTCGCTACACAATGCTCATCAGTTTCGCTCATGTTGCCATTACCACGACCAATCGCCGTTACTAACATGAGCAAACCAGTCAGCTGAGTGGTGAAGGCTTTGGTCGACGCCACACCAATTTCTGCACCAGCTCGGGTCATAAACGCCAGATCGGATTCACGTACCAACGACGAACCTGGCACGTTACATAAAGTCAGGCTGGCCATATAGCCCATCTCTTTCGCCAGACGCAACGCCGCCAGCGTATCGGCCGTTTCGCCAGACTGAGACAAGGTGATGATCAGGCTGTTTGGATGTACGACGGATTTGCGATAGCGGAATTCCGATGCAATTTCGATATTACAGGAAACACCCGCCAGTGCTTCAAACCAGTAACGCGCCACCATACCAGAATGATAAGACGTACCACACGCCACGATCTGTACGTGCTGTACTTTCTGGAAAATTTCACGCGCATGTGTACCGAAAGATTCCGGCACAATGTGATTGCCAACCAGACGACCTTCCAAAGTATTCAGGATCGATTGTGGCTGTTCGTAGATCTCTTTTTGCATGTAGTGGCGATATTGACCTTTATCGCCGGCGTCATGCGACAGTTCCGATTCGATTTCCGCACGTTCAACTGGTTGACCGGCGTGATTAAAGATCGTCACGCCTTTACGGGTCACTTCTGCCACATCGCCTTCTTCCAGAAACAGGAAACGACGGGTCACCGGCAACAGCGCCAATTGATCAGATGCGATGAAGTTTTCACCCAAACCACGACCGATAACCAGAGGTGAACCTGAACGCGCGACGACCAGACGGGATGGATCACGACGATCCATCACTACAGTGCCGTATGCGCCGCGCAGTTCTTTTACTGCCGTTTGCAGTGCCTGCAACAGGCTACCCGCGGTTTTCAGGTAATGGTGCACCAGATGCACAATTACTTCGGTATCAGTCTGCGAGACAAATTCGTAACCTAAACCCTGCAATTTAACACGCAGTTCTTCATGGTTTTCGATGATACCGTTATGAACAACGGCTAAATCACCATTGGAGACATGTGGATGTGCGTTGATTTCTGACGGTTCGCCATGGGTTGCCCAGCGCGTGTGCGCAATACCAGTACCACCTGACAAAGGTTGTGCTTCCAATGCGGCAGCCAATTCCTGCACTTTACCCAGACGACGAACACGCTGTAATTCGCCTTGTGCATTGATGATTGCCACACCCGCAGAGTCATAACCGCGGTATTCCAGACGACGTAAACCTTCTACCAGAATTTCAGAAATATCACGCTGGGCTACTGCACCGACGATTCCACACATATAATTATCTCCAGATGAAGTCTGTTGTTACTAAACAGAACTTTAAAATCAATATGCTGTAAGACATGACTAATAAGCAGCTCAACTTATACGGATGTATTTATAGCGCGACTGCGTTTAGTCATGACTTACAGCTGATGTTCAAGTATTAACCGACGCACAAATCACATGCACGTTATGTTGTTCAATTTGTTGCTTCAGCTCTTCCCCGATCCCATCATCAGTGATCAAGGTATCTATCGCACTCCACGGCAATTCCAGATTGGGAATACGACGGCCAAATTTTTCTGAATCCACCAGCACGATCACTTCACGCGCCACTTCCGCCATCACCCGCGATAAACCAACCAACTCATTAAAAGTGGTGGTGCCACGCGCCGGATCAACGCCATCGGCACCGACAAACAGCTGATCAAAATCATAGGAGCGCAATACCTGTTCTGCCACCTGCCCCTGAAACGCTTCGGAATGCGGATCCCAAGTGCCACCGGTCATCAGCAAGGTCGGTTCATTCTCCAGCTCACGCAGCGCTTGGGCGACAGTCAGTGAATTGGTCATCACTACCAAACCGCGCTTAGCCGCTAATAATGGGATCATCGCGCCGGTGGTGCTGCCACTGTCGATGATGATGCGGTTATGATCGCGAATATGCTGTATTGCTGCCTGAGCGATAGCTAACTTTCGTTGTGAAACTTTAGCTGGCACTTCTTCCGCCAGGATCTCGGACGGCAGCGAGATGGCACCACCGTAACGGCGCAACAGCACACCACTGCGTTCCAACTCAGCCAGATCTTTACGGATCGTCACTTCGGAGGTAGCAAAACGCTGTGACAAATCTTCCACACTGACTTCGCCCTGTTCATTGAGCAGAGAAATAATGGCATGCCGACGTTGTTGTGTGTTTCGCTTGATCATCGCTTAAGTTTCGATTCGAAATTTAAAAAGCAGTATATTCTTACAAAAAGAAACTTCAAGCCGGAGAGTTAGAATTTTTTAGCGGAAAGTAAAAATCCGCCTTCATAGAAGGCGGCATTGCTTTAGCGCCCCATAGGGGCGTACTTGGCTTTTACCCTGAGGGCCTTCGCCTTTCAGTTTAGATATTCTGCAATGACAATTGTTTATCATCCAGCTCGTGTTTCTCTTGGTACTTTACATATTTCTTTATCATTTCTGCATTCACACCTACGGTGTCAACGCAATAACCCTTTGCCCAAAAATGATTTCCCCATAACTTATGCTTTCTCAAATAGGGAAATTTATTGAACAATCGGATCGCTGTTCTTCCTTTCAAATGACCCATAACTTCAGATACTGATAACCTAGGCGGAATTTTTACCAAAAGATGCACATGGTCTATTTGGACATTTAATTCAACTATCTGTATTTTCAATTGGTCGCACAATATCCGAATCTGTCGATAAACTTCTTTCCCTACATTGTCTTTCAATATACGAAAACGGCACTTAGGGGTCCAAATTATGTGATATTGACAATGCCAGATCACATGGGATGCTTTTTCAAATCTACTCATGGATTTTCCTTATCGGTTGTGGGGACAACAGATTTGGATTTTCCATGAGTAGCATCTATAGGCAGAGCCAAAAAGTAGATAACCACGTCCATAGGACGTGGTTTTCAGTTAAAAATAAAAAGCCCACACGATGGTGGGCCTGAACTATTTTGGTAATCTGAATATACGGATTATTTCTTCTGTTTTACCGGACGCTGCCAGCCAGTCACATGATGCTGTGGCACACGGCTCAAAACCAGTTCATCTTCCGCCACATCACGCGTAATAGTAGAACCGGCCGCCAGCGTCGCCCCCTTGGCAATGCGGACTGGGGCAACCAGCTGGGTGTCGGAACCGACAAACACATCATCTTCAATAATGGTTTTATGCTTATTGGCACCATCGTAGTTACAGGTAATCGTACCGGCACCGATATTCACGTTGGCACCAATGTCACTGTCGCCCAGATAACTCAGATGACCCGCTTTGGAACCGAAACCCAATTTGGCATTTTTGAGCTCCACGAAATTGCCGACATGGGCTTGTGCCGCGAGTTCGGCCCCCGGACGCAAACGGGCAAAGGGGCCCACTGTGCAACCTTCCGCCAATACAGAACTTTCAATGATGGAATACGGGCTGATAATACTGTCATCAGCGATAGCGCAGTTTTTCAAAATACAGCCGGCACCAATCTGCACGCGATGACCTAATTCCACCTGACCTTCAATGATCACATTGGCATCGATCACCACATCTTCACCGCAAGTCAGTGCACCGCGCAGATCAAACCGCGCCGGATCCAACAGTGTAACGCCGTCCAGCATCAGTTGTTCTGCCGCACGTTTTTGATAAAAGCGTTCCAGATTGGCCAATTGCAGACGGTTATTGGCACCTTCCACTTCCTGCGCACAACTTGGTTGTGCCGTTTGAATGGAACTACCAGCGTTATGTGCTGCCGCGATAACGTCGGTCAGGTAATATTCGCCCTGCGCATTTTTATTGGTTAAGCCCGCCAGCCACTGTTTCAGCTGTTTCGCGGGCGCCACCAGCACACCGGTGTTCACTTCGTTGATCCGCTGTTGACCAACACTGGCATCTTTTTGCTCAACGATACCCACGACCTGATCGTCCGCGCGCAGAATTCGACCGTACCCGGTAGGGTCATCCAACGATACCGTCAATAAACCAATGCCGTTTTCCGGCTGGACTTGCAGCAGTTCCTGTAATGTTTTGGTCGTGATCAACGGTGTGTCGCCGTATAACACCAAGACGTTGGCATCATCAGGGATCGCCGGTGTTGCCTGCGCCACTGCATGCCCAGTACCCAGCTGTTCGGCTTGCAGCACCCACTCCACATCGGCTTCATTCAGTCTGGCCTGCATCACCTCACCGCCATGGCCATACACCAGATGAATGTTATCGGCATTCAGTTGGCGGGCGGTAGCAATGACATGGCTTACCATCGGGCGTCCAGCGACAGGATGCAGTACTTTGGGCAGGGATGAGCGCATACGGGTGCCTTTACCCGCCGCCAGAATAATCACATGCAGAGACATAACGAACCTCAATCATTACAGATGGGCGTTATTCTAGAAGAAAAGAGGCAGTACAGAACAGAACTAATCAACCCTCAACGGCGCATATTATCAGTCCAAAATGTATGCCACTGTAAAAACCAATACCCTGTCAGATTTTCTCTGTGCGCAAACATTGAATTGGCTAACAAATATTTTGCGCAAAATATGACCCATCATGTATCTTGTTGCGCGTTGTCAACTGGCAACATAATTACTAATAAAAACGGGATAACAACATGACTACCTTTACTTTTCCATCAGAAGAGCGGCATTTCCGCATCCAAAATTGCCAAACACCACAGATCTTAGCCGATCAACTGGCCAAACTTTGCCTCGCCAATGGCTTTGAATATTACCAGCTCTGCCTGACACTGCGTCGCGGCTTACAGCAAACGGATTTGACTTTACTGATGCAAACGCCGGAGAACTGGGCTGAGCATTATGCGCAAAACACCACCATTCAAAATGATTCTCTGTATCTGCGTTCGCAGTCGCAAAGTCGCCCCTTATTCTGGCAAGCAGATGTCAAGCTGGAACATGAAGCCTTTCTACCGATGGATAGCTGGCGCCAGTTCGGTATGGAAGAAGGGATTGCGATCCCGCTACACGGGCCATCGGGGTTTTACGGTTATTTTGCTCTGAGCCGCCATCGCAAAGAACCAATCCGCTTACAGGATTATTTCCACCTAAGTTATATCGGCCATATTATTCAAGAACAGGCCATTCCGTTATTTTCGCCGGAACAATCGTATTTATCTTCACGGGAAAAAGAGTGTCTGTTCTGGGTCAGTGAAGGCAAAACCTCGTGGGAAATTGCCCAGATCCTTGGCATCACCGAACGCACAGTTAACTTTCATCTGAATAACGCTATTCGCAAAAGTGGCTGCAAAAACCGCTACCAGACGGTGGCTAAAAATATTATTACCGGGGAACTGGTACACGCCGTCAACCGGATCAGCCTGACCAATATGATCCTGCAACCACAACCGTTATCTGCTTGATAAACGCCTTGAGACGCAGTGCCAAAAACTGCGTCTCCTCTTTCTATTTCGCACACTCCATCCGCTGATCTTTTAGTCGCACAAATAGGTTTTGTCCGTACAGGTACAGTTGTTGCAATAACTCGCTTCAAGACGCACATTTTTAATATCGCTCTACGCAATAAAACATTACGCGCTATATGTTAAATCGCATATCCACCTGTTTTGAGAGGTCTTCATGTCCCGACAACCAACTTCGACGCCGCCCGCTTTATTAGGAGAACTCAAGTTATGCACTGAAGTGGGGCCTTCTTTAGGGGATACCCGGATTCAATTGTTAGAAGCGATTGAGCGCTTAGGCTCGTTATCGCAAGCGGCTAAATCCATTCCCATGTCGTATCGTGCCGCCTGGGATGCGTTGGACGAGATGAATAATCTGGCAGAGCAGCCGTTAGTGATCCGCACCGCTGGCGGGAAAAATGGCGGAGGCACTCAACTGACTGCCTACGGTAAACAGACCGTTGCTTTGTATAGAGCGCTGCAGGCGGAATATCAACAAGTTCTCGAAAGAGTACAACAGCAACTGCAAAATAAGCCCTGTCAGCAAGATGACAATTTTTACGACATCACGCAATTTCGTCGTTTATTACGTCGCATATCGATGCGCAGTAGCGCGCGGAATCAGTTTGTCGGTACGGTAGTGGCACTGCGTACCGCACCGGTCGATTTTGAAGTGACCTTGCAGTTGGACGATAACGTACAGCTGATTGCCATCATCACTCGTGAGTCAGCAGAAAGTTTAGGTATTGCCATGGGGCAAGAGTTATATGCGCTCGTGAAATCCTCGTCGGTCATGCTGGTGACCGATCGGCAATTAAAACTTTCTCCTCGTAATCAGTTGTGGGGACGCATCAGCAAAATTCATCGCGGCCCGGTGAATAGCGAAGTGGTGATCAACTTGCCCGGAGATAAAACCGTGTGTGCCGTGGTCACCACCGAAAGCGCCGATAACATGCAATTGCAGGAAAATCAGGAAGCGTGTGCAGCCTTCAAAGCATCGGCGGTTTTACTGTGCAGTTATCAAGGATAAGCATCAAGGATAAACCAGCATGATGGCACAAGACTGGAACACTGTGTGGCTGACACTCAAACTGGCTTTGTTGGTAATGGGAATTTTATTATTGCTTGCCACGCCGCTGGCCTGGTGGTTATCACAAACCCGCAGCCGTTATAAACCGCTGTTTAATGCCATCTTAAGCCTGCCAATGGTTTTACCGCCGACTGTATTGGGTTTTTATCTGTTGTTATTACTCGGCCCCCATGGCCCAGTCGGGCAGTTATTAGCCGCGTTACATTGGCAGGCACTGCCCTTTAGTTTTGCCGGTATTGTGCTCGGTGGTGTATTACACAGCCTGCCGTTTGCCATTCAGCCGATCCAAAATTCTTTCGAAGCCATGGGTGCGCGCCCGTTAGAAGTTGCCGCCACCTTACGGGCGTCACCGTTGGATCGTTTTTTTTCCGTCGCACTGCCTCTGGCCAGGCCAGGTCTAGTAACCGCGGCCGTAATGGCGTTTTGTCATAGCATTGGTGAATTCGGCGTGGTGTTAATGATTGGCGGCAGTATTCCCGGTGAAACCAAAGTATTGTCGATTTTGCTGTATGAACACGTCGAAAATCAGGAATATCTGCAAGCACACTGGCTGGCTGGCGGCATGGTGTTATTTGCCATGTTAGCGCTGATGCTGATCTACTGGTTTGGTCAGCATCGGAGAGCACAACATGGCTGATATTTCGATCCGGCTGCGCTGGCCACGTGGTGATTTTGAGCTGGATGTAGCGCTGCAATTGCCAGGGCAAGGCGTCAGTGCGTTGTTTGGACCATCCGGTTGCGGCAAAACGACCTGCCTGCGCGCGCTGGCCGGGCTGGAGAAATTGCCGGATGCCTATATCGCAATTGGTGATGAGATCTGGCAGGACACGGTCCGGAATATCTTCATTCCGCCACATCAGCGCTCATTAGGTTATGTCTTTCAGGAAGCCAGCCTGTTTCCGCATTTGTCCGTCGAACAAAATCTGTTGTTTGGCGTGAAACGATTACCGCCGCAACATCCGAAAGCTGATTTTGCTTATATCTGTCAGCTATTGGGCATTCAGGCATTATTACAACGCCGCCCGCATCAGTTATCCGGCGGTGAGCGGCAACGAGTGGCGATTGCCCGCGCCTTGTTGTTGGCACCGAAAATTTTATTGATGGATGAGCCGTTATCCGCGCTGGATCAAGCTAGAAAACAGGAGATCTTGCCTTATCTGGAACAGTTACACCGCCAATTGTCGATCCCCATTATTTATGTCAGCCACGCCACGGATGAAGTTTCACGACTGGCTGATCATCTGACCTTATTACAACAAGGCAAAGTAGTGGCCTCAGGCCCGTTAAATGACACCTTGTCGCGTCTGGATTTACCCGCCGATTTTGCTGAACAAGCGGCTGTGGTATGGGAGATGACGCTGCATGAGCTAGAAGATGATGGTCTGGCGCATTTACAAACCGCCGATCAGATCTCGTTATTAGTAGGGCAAACTAAACAAGCCCTCGGTAGCCGCGTTCGCTGTCGGATCGATGCCCGTGATGTCAGCCTTAGTCTGCATAAGGCGGTTGATTCCAGTATTCTGAATTTGTTACCGGCCACCTTGCTGGACATGGTGCCAGCGGAGACACCAGGCCATCTGCTGGTTAAGTTACAGGTTGGGCAACAACCGTTGCTGGCGCGAATCACACAACGCTCGGCGCATTCCCTCAAACTACAACAGGCAATGCCGTTATGGGTGCAGATCAAAGCGGTAGCACTACTGGAATGATGATGGTCGGCATATACTGATACCTCAATACCAACAGGACCAATACGCATGTCTTTGAAAGATTGGGGTTTCGCTCTGCTGATTGTGTTTGCATGGGGATTTAACTTTGTCGTGATCCACTGGGGGCTCGATGGGTTATCGCCGTTATTGTTAGGCGCTTTACGTTTCTCGCTGGTTGCCTTTCCGGCCGTCTTATTCGTGCCACGGCCCAAGATCGCCTGGCGCTGGCTGTTAGCTTATGGATTGACCATTAGTTTCGGACAATTTGCCTTCTTATTTACTGCCATGAAAGTGGGAATGCCGGCCGGGATCGCTTCGCTGGTTTTACAATCGCAGGTGTTATTTACCCTGTTGTTTGCCGCTGTGTTATTACGGGAACATTGGTTAGCGCATCAGCCATTTACCTTAGGTATTTCTGCACTGGGGCTAGTGTTACTGGCCACCCAGCAAGGGCAAAGTGGCATGACGCTGGCAGGTTTTCTGCTGACGATTTGTGCCGCCGCTTGCTGGGGATTAGGCAATATTATTAATCGCCATATTTCGCGTCAGGCATCACTGAATTTGCTGAGTCTGGTGGTCTGGAGTGCGTTGATCCCGCCCTTGCCGTTTTTTATTGCTTCATACTGGCTGGAAGGGCCCACCGTGATGGCAAACAGCCTGTTGCATCTGCAATGGCATTCCGTATTGGCCGTGGTCTATCTGGCGCTGATCGCAACCTTGTATGGCTATGTGGCGTGGGGACGTCTGCTGCGAACGTATCCGGTAGCACAAGTCGCCCCGTTAACCCTATTGGTGCCGCTGGTCGGCCTGTTTTGCGCACGACTGTTTTTGAATGAACAACTGACGCACTGGCAATGGCTCGGTATTTTGCTGGTGTTGTCAGGTCTGTTACTCAATATATTTTGGCCCCGCTGGCTTAAGGTTCGTCACCGTCAAACGATAAAACCCACCGATCATTAGCTCAGCAACGACAGAGATAAAATCATGTAAATCTTCACGAGTGACCGACCGATCTCGCTATGATGTCAGACGAAGATGAGCGTGGAGCTGAGACGTGGCCTTATTAAAAAAACGCTGGTTATATTTTATCTTGCCACTATTGGCAGTGACAGTTGCCTTTAGTACCTTGCGAGGTCCGGCACCCATTCAATATATGACGGCACCGGTTCACTATGGTGATATTGAACAAACGGTATTGGCCACCGGCACGCTGACTGCTATCAATCAGGTTAGTGTTGGTGCGCAAGTCTCCGGCCAGCTGAAATCGCTCAAAGTAGCATTGGGGGAACAGGTCAGCAAAGGTCAGCTCGTGGCCGAAATCGACCCGATCTTGCAACAATATACGCTGCGTCAGGCACAGGCCAATCTCGATAGTGCAAAAGCACAAAAACAAGCCAAACAAGCCCTGTTACGTCAATACGAATTAGCCTATCGCCGACAACAGCAGATGTGGCAACAAGATGCGACCTCCAAAGCCAATTTGGAGGAAGCAGCGGCCTCGCTGGACACCACTCGCGCCGCGATTAGCCAGTTAGATGCCGAAATTACCGCAGCACAGGTTTCCGTTGATACGGCGAAAGCCAATTTGGGGTATACCCGTATTACCGCCCCCATCAGTGGCACCGTGATATCCATCGTCACCAAGGAAGGGCAAACCGTCGCTGCCTCACAGTCAGTGCCGACCATCATCAAGCTGGCCGATCTCGACTCTATGACGGTGAAAGCGCAGATCTCAGAAGCCGATGTGATCAACGTGAAACCGGGTTTGAAAGTTTGGTTCACTATATTGGGCGAACCGGATAAACGTTATTTCGCCACCTTACGTGCCATTGAACCGGCATCGACTTCCGATAGCAGTGATAGCACCAGCTCTTCTAGTAGTTCGAGTTCATCCAGCTCTTCTTCAGCTTCTTCCAGCTCCAGTGCCGTTTACTACAATGGCCTGTTTGATGTGAAAAACCCCGATCATCGGCTGCGGGTATCCATGACCGCACAAGTCACTATTGTTTCCGGTGAGGCAAAAAATGTACTGCTGGTGCCTGTAGCTGCCATTGAAAATGATGAACATCAGCAAGCTTATGTCCGGGTGCTGGAACACGATCGTGTTATGAAGAAAACTATTCAGCTGGGATTAAAAGACAGCCTGAATGCACAAGTGCTAAGTGGTTTAAATGACGGCGACAGTATTATTCTCGGTGATAGCAAAAGCAGCGAAGCCAGCGCGAGTAATTCCGGCCACATGATGCCACCACCGGGGCCTTAACCATGACGAATGCCACGCCGTTACTGGCATTACAGCACATCAGTCGTCATTTTCAGACCGGTGATGAAAACCTGACAGTGCTCGACAATATCAATCTGGATATTTATGCCGGCGAAATGGTGGCGATTATTGGCGCCTCCGGCTCCGGTAAATCGACGCTGATGAACATTCTCGGTTGTCTGGATCGCCCAAGTCACGGTGAATATCGCGTTAACGGGCAAAGCACCGCCACATTAAGCAGCGATCAACTGGCCGATCTACGCCGCGATTGTTTTGGTTTTATCTTCCAGCGTTACCATTTGCTGTCACATCTGAAAGCCGAAAGTAATGTGGAAATTCCCGCCATTTATGCCGGCAAAAATAAAACTTCGCGCCTGCAACGGGCACGTTCCTTACTACAACGGTTAGGCATTGCCGATAAACAGCGCAATCGCCCCAGCCAGCTCTCGGGCGGGCAACAACAACGCGTCAGTATTGCCCGTGCGCTGATGAACGGTGGCAATGTAATTCTGGCTGATGAACCAACCGGCGCATTGGACAGCCAAAGCGGCAAAGAGGTGATGCAGATCCTGCGGCAGCTGCACCGTCAGGGGCAGGCAATTGTGCTGGTCACACATGACCAAAATATTGCTGCTCACGCCGAACGAGTGATCGAAATCAGCGATGGCCGAATTTTTGCCGACCGGAAACAAACGCCTTGTCACATCGACATGCCATTTGCTAGTCAGGATTTACCCGAGCAGCCCCCAATACCGCAGACTGCTAGTTGCTGGGTTCGCCAATCGACGCGTTTTTCCGAAGCCTTAAAAATGGCTTGGCTCTCTATGCTTACCCATCGGATGCGTACCTTACTCACTATGCTTGGCATCATTATTGGCATTACGGCGGTGGTGAGCGTGGTGGCTGTCGGTCAGGGTGCACGCAATAAAGTGATCAGCGACATCAGCTCAATGGGCACCAACACCATTGATGTCTATCCCGGTAAAGATTGGGGTGATCGCAATGCCAGCGCCATTCAAACACTGACGCCGCAGGATCTACCGTTGCTGAGCGGGCAAATCTACACCGACAGTGTCACACCCAGTGTGAGCGCCAATGCACTGTTACGTGATGGTGGTAAGGCATTATCCGCGATGGTGTATGGTGTCGCCGGTCAGTATTTTCAGGTCAAAGATCTGCAAATGGCTTATGGGAAAACTTTTGATCAAAGCGCCGTGGAACAACTACAACCCGTGGTGGTGATTGATCACAATACGCTGGTTAAATTGTATGGTGAACACGTTAATCCGGTGGGCAAAGTGATTCTGCTTAACAACCTACCCTGTCGTATCATTGGCGTCACCGCCGAGAAAAAAAGTTCGTTTGATACACAGAACCTGAATGTCTGGCTACCCTACACTTCCGCCATGTATCGGCTGATGGGGCAATACTATTTCAGCTCCATCTCGGTGCGCATCAAAGATGGGGTTTCCAGCAGTATTGCCGAACAGCAGATCATTAAACTGCTGACCCGCGTGCATGGCCGCAAAGATTTTTACACCCGTAACAGCGATAGCATTTTGCAAACTATCGAAAAAACCACCGCCACGTTAACGCTGCTCATCTCTTCAATTGCCGTGATTTCCCTGATTGTCGGCGGGATCGGGGTGATGAATATCATGTTGGTGTCCGTGACGGAACGAACTCGTGAAATTGGTATTCGTATGGCAGTCGGGGCCCGTCAACAAGACATTCTGCAGCAATTTTTGATTGAAGCTGTGATGGTGTGTTTACTGGGTGGCACGCTGGGTATTGCTCTTTCATTTGCGGTGAGCGCAATATTTTCATTTTTCGTCAGCAGTATTCAGATGGCTTTTTCCGTCTGGTCTTTGGTCTCCGCCTTCCTGTGTTCATCCCTGATTGGCGTGTTGTTCGGTTATCTGCCCGCCCGGAATGCAGCCCGACTTGATCCGATAGAGGCATTGGCGCGTGAATAAATTCAGCTTGTTATCTCTGTCGCTCACTCTGCTGACTGCCTGTAGTCAACACATTGAAGCACCGCCGGCAGCCGATCTGACGCCAGTAGTTCCATCACAGTGGCAACAACATAAATTGACTGCTAATCAGGTGTTGCAACAACCACACTGGTGGCAAGCGTTTCAAGACCCCGCGCTGGATCAGTTGATCCAGCAGGTGTTACAGAAAAATAATGACCTAGCCGTTGCTGCTTTGAAAGTCAAACAAGCACGGTTAAGTGCTGGTCTCACAGCGACTAACTTAACACCTGATGTTTCGACTTCACTTACAGCCGTACAACAAAAATCATGGCAACAAAGTAATCCAGCCGATCAGGGCGGTAATATGCCGCCAGATGGTTCACAAAATAATCAAACCACCCGCTACGGTACATCGCTGTCGTTAAGTTATGAGCTGGATCTGTGGGGCAAGCTGGCTGATGAACGTGCGGCGGCGAACTTCGAAGCTGAGGCGACAGAACAAGATCGACAGGCCTCGGCGTTATCACTAATTGGCACCACGGCCACGCTGTATTGGAAACAGGGCTATCTGAACCAGTTAATTGCACTGAACCAGCAAAGTCTCGGTTATACACAGCATTCATTGCAAATCGCGCAAGCGCATTATCATGCTGGCGCGAATGGCAAACTGGATGTGTTACAAGCAGAACAGAGTGTGAACAGCCAGCAAGCAACGCTTGAAGATCTGTATCGGCAGCGGGATGAGAATCGCAATGCCTTGATCATCTTATTGGATCAACCACCGGAAACCGCGTTAGAACAACCGGTAACGTTACCAGACCGGGCATTACCGGCTATTCCGACACACCTGCCGGCAGATGTATTGGCGCAACGACCGGACGTCAAAGCCGCAGAACTGCGCGTTCGTTCCAGTTACGCGACTGGCGAAAATACCCGGAAAAGTTATTATCCAACCTTTAGTCTGACCGGCGCACTGAGTACCAGCAGCGAACAATTACACTCTGCTTTGCAAAATCCGACAGGCAGCATTGGGGCCGGATTGACTCTTCCCTTTATTGAGTGGCAGACTACGCGCCTGAACATTGCCAAACAACGCGTCATCTACGAACAAGCTGTGCGAAATTTCCGACAAACGTTTTATACCGCGTTATCCGAAGTGGAAAATCAGTTGTCGGCACGGCAGCATTACCTTAATGCCGGAACCCAACTCGCGCGTTCACTATCGTTGGCACAACAAACAGAAACCATCTCCGCTGTGCGTTATCAGGCTGGTGATATAGAAATGCAAAGCTGGCTGGATCAACAGGAAAAACGGCGTAGTGCCGAAAAATCATTGCTAGAAAATCATTACCAACAACTGACAACACAAATGTCGCTTTATCAGACGCTGGGAGGAAACCCCACCCAGCCCACGAAGTAATGTTTTATCCCGTGTGAAATGGCACTAGTGTGCCTGATTGGCTGGTGCAGTTCGCTGCACCAGCACTTTTTTCTCCCAACGTCGGCTACGCCAGCGCCAGAACATGGTTAAACCTCGAACCCATTCATCCACCACAAATCCGCACCAGACCCCAACTAGCCCCCATCCCCAATGAATGCCACACAGGTAGGCGACAGGTATCGCGATCCCCCACATCGACAACAATGCCATGCGGAATGGAAAACGAGCATCTCCCGTCGCTCGCAGAGAGCTGATCACGATGATGTTAAAAGTCCGGCCTGGCTCCAGGATCAAACTCAGCATAAACAGATGCCCGGCGGTGGCTAAAATAATGGCATCGGAGGTAAACAAGCCCATCAAGTGTGGCCCGGAAATCACTACCACAAACACCGACAGTACGGTAACGATAAGGCCAATTTTCAGGCTTCGCATTAATCGATGATATGCCTGATCTAACTCGCCCGCCCCCACTAAATGCCCAATCATTATTTCCGTACCCAGACCAATCGCGATACCAAACAGCATCACAAACAGACTGATCTGGAAAAAATACGACTGAGTGGCTAGCATCTTATCGCCCAGCAACGCAACAAAAGAGGTGATCACCATCATTTGCAGCATCCAGGACAGGTTTTCTCCGGCGGCTGGTAAACCGATTTTCATGATTTTACGGATAATATCGGACGAAAACCGGCAACAGTCTTTCCAATGTAACTGCAAACCAAGCCGTTGACGGATAAGCCAAAGCAATAAAACCACGCCAACCAGACGCCCGATAACAGTGGAACAGGCGACGCCCGCCACTGACATTTGCGGTAAACCAAACCAGCCGTATAACAACAAGGCATTGCCCAGCAGAGTCACCAGATTGACGATCACCGTGACATACATCGCTTCACGGGTATGCCCATACGCACGCAGACTTGCCGCCAGACACAGTGCGATCGCTTCTGGTAACAGACACAGCGCAATGATCTGTAAATAGGTCAACCCCATCGCTTGCAGATGTTCCGGCATATTCATCAGCTGCAGAATATAGGTCGAACCAAACAATACCCCCAGCGCCACCGCCAAACCAATCAAAGCATTAAAACCAACGGCTTGCTGCACCACTTTTCTGGCTACATCACGCTGTCCAGCGCCCAGATATTGCGTGATCACCACGCTCGAACCAATGCCGACAAAATTAAACAGCGTAATGCTGACGTCAAAAATTTGGTTGCCCACCGACAACGCAGCAACGGCTTGATATGAAACATGGCTGATCATGAACGTATTCAGCGCCGCCGTCAGAAAATGCAGCGCCAAATCGATGAATAACGGCCAAGTGATCTGAAACAGCGACTGTGAACGCACTACCGATACGGAAGACATAAGACCAAAATAAATGGAAGGAAATGAAAGCAGATTAGACGTGCTTTTAGCGGGAAACACAATCCATCATCTGTAGAGATGATTCCCGTTTTCTAAGATTTATGCTGCGTGAGCAACCTTCATCGCTGCTCACGCATTAACCGATCAGACCAGCTTTTGCAGGTGTTTTTCAGCAATCGCAACCACTTTGCCAACCCGGCGACGATATTTCTCTTCGGTATGGCCCAGATATTCTGTCGTCATCCAGGTTTTGACAATTTCCATCGCAATGGCAGAACCGATGATCTTGCCGCCGATACACAGCACATTGGTATCAGAGTGTGAACGAGCCAGATTGGCACAGAACGGATCCTGACAGACCGCGGCATATACACCGTAAATTTTATTCGCGATCATCGCGCTGCCGTAACCGACACCATCGACAAAAATACCACGATCGGCTTTACCTTCACCGACCGCTAAAGAAGCGGGATAAACGGAATCAGGCAGATCACAGGCATCTTCACTGTGAGCACCAAAATCCAATACTTCGTGTCCTTGGCTTTGCAGATACGCTTTGATCTCTTCTTTCAGAGAAAAACCCGCATGGTCACTGGCCATTGCTATCTTCATGTTACGCTCCATACCTGTACTGTTCAGAATAAGATTACGGCAATTGTCTTTTTCTGCGCTGTAAAACACAGCACTTACCCAGCATTGCTGCGGACTTTAAGACGACGGGGGATCACTTCAATCCCTGGGATATAATTGCGTTCAGTGGTCGCCGCTAACGCTAACGCCAATGCCCGTTCAGCTATCAGCGATAACTGCTGTGGTAAGGCATTTACGTTCACGGGCAGGAAATCCAGCAACTGGTTGTCACCAAAGGTGGCTAACCGTAATTTTTGCATCAACTCTGGATATTCGCGCAAGGTATCCAAGACACCTTCCAGCAACACATACGAGGTTGTGACCAGCGCTTCTGGCATCACGCCACGGGCAATCCAGTCGGCACAGATCCGCGCACCTTCACTACGGCTAAAATGTTCGCCATAGGCAATTAATGGCTCTACCTGCATATCAACGGCGCGTAATGCAGCACGGAATCCACGCTCACGTTCATGCGATATCCCTAACTCTGGCACTGCGCCTAATAAACCGATACTGGCTGGCAACGGCGACAATAATGAATTCGTCAGTTTGATCGCGCCATCCAAGTCTTCACTGATCACCGAGGCAAATTTTTCATCATCCAAGGCACGGTCAATCGCGATCACCGGCAAACCTTTTTGCTGTAACCGAGGATAAAAATCGTTATACGGCTCTAAAACAGTCGAGACGAGCAGTGCATCAATCCGCCGAGAGGTCAGCATTTCTGCCAGTGATTTTTCTGTTTCCGGATCATCGTCGGAACAGGTGATAATCAGCTGAAAACCATGTGCCCGCGCCCCTGCTTCCAGCAATTTAGCTAAGCGGGCGTAACTGGTGTTTTCCAAATCAGGCAAAATAAAACCAAACAATCGGCTACTACCTAATCGCAGCGCGGTCGCCGCCTGATCAGGTTTATAGTTATACTGATTAACCACCGCCATCACCCGTTCACGGGTTTTTTCACTGATACGATGTTGTTCAGCTTTACCGTTCACCACATAGCTCGCTGTTGTACGAGATACGCCGGCTAGGCGCGCGATCTCTTCAAGCTTCATGCGACCCCCATTTATCATTTTTGCTGCCATAAATGTGCACCACATCAAATTACTGGTGATTATACAATAACCAGCTCTTGAATATCTAGCTGAAACGATACAGCATATGAACTGAAACGATTAATCTACTTTTTGGCATATGAGAGTTGCAAACTTGCTACCCAAAGTTGCAACAAATGGATCAGAATAGGATGTGAGTGAATCGTTTGAGTTCGACGATTTGTTCTATGTTTTATATCTGACACAACTATAAGAGAGGTACACGCCATGCTGACACTGGCGGAACAAGATATTCAATTGGGGGCCAAAGCCGACGATAAGCAAAGTGCGATTCGTATGGTGGCACAGAAAATGGTTGACGCGGGTCTGATCGAAGCACCATACGTTGATGGTATGTTGCGTCGTGAAACTCAGAACTCTACCTATCTGGGTAATGGCATTGCCATTCCTCATGGAACAACAGATACCCGAGAACAGGTTAAACAAACCGGTGTTCGCGTATTACATTTCGCTGACGGTGTTAACTGGGGCGATGGTCAGGTTGCACACGTGGTTATCGGTATCGCTGCACGTTCAGACGAACATCTGGGCATTCTGCGTCAACTGACCCGTGTACTGGCGGATGATTCTGTTGCTGATTACCTGAAACGCTGTAACAGCACTGCCGATTTAGCCAAACTGCTAAGCGGCCAAAAACCAACACCAACGCTGTTGTTGGATAGCAGCACCATTCAACTGCAAGCTTCTGCACAAGACATTCTGGGTCTGCAATCAGCAGCCTGTGCATTACTGCAGAACACCGGCGCACTGGAAAGCAGTGGCGCAGCAACCGTTCAAGCATCCACTCCTGTATGGATGGGTCAGGGACTGTGGTTAGCACGCACTAATGTTGGCGTAAAACGTACTGCAGTGTCTTTAGTTCGTCCTGTAGTGCCATTCCAACATGCCGGCCAACCAGTACAAGGTTTGTTATTGATTGCAGCTCAAGATGCACTGCACAAACCAGTATTAGAACGTCTGGTTGACATGATCAGTGAACAAAACGTAGCTCAACTGTGGGCTGCAGACAGCATGAAAGCCATCAAGCTGCTGACTGAAAAACCAATCGAAGGTTTGGAAGGCGTGTTCACCATCACTAACCCACATGGTCTGCATGCACGTCCAAGTGCGACGCTGGTGAAAGTAGCAAAAGAATTCCAAAGTGAAATCTGGGTTGCCAACCTAGACGGTGATGGCAAATCTGTTAACGCGAAGAGCTTGATGAAACTGGTCAGCTTGGGCGTTAAAAGTGGTCATCGCCTGCAATTTATCGCTAAAGGTGACGATGCACAGCAAGCCATTAGCAAAATTGGTCAGTCAATCGCCGATGGTTTAGGCGAAGGAGCCGGTCATGAGTAAGCCTTTGCTGACTGTGACCCTTAACCCTGCGCTGGATTTAACCGGTCATATCGACCAGATCCAGGTTGGTAGCGTTAACGTGGTCAAATCAGGCAGTCTGCATCCGGCAGGTAAAGGCATCAATGTTGCGCGCGTGTTGCGTGATCTGGGTGCTAATGTCGCAGTGTCTGGCATCTTAGGTGCTGGCAACCAGCAGGCTTTCCGTGATCTGTTTGCCCAATGTGGCATCAAAGATCACTTTATGGCTGTACCGGGCGATACCCGTATTAACGTCAAAATGGTGGAAGACAACGGTGAAGTTACCGATCTGAACTTCCCAGGTGTAGCGGTTGCAGACGATGAGTTGAAAGAGTTTGAAGCTCATCTGTTACGTCAGGCAGAACAGTACGAATACGTTGTGATGGCAGGTAGTTTGCCACGCGGTATCAGCGCTGAAGCCAGCCGTGATTTGATCGCAAAACTGCAACAGAAAGGTGCGAAAGTGCTGTTCGATAGCAGTAAACATGCCCTGGTTAAAGGTCTGGAAGCCAAACCATTCCTCATCAAGCCAAATGAAGTTGAACTGGCTGAGTGGGCAGGTCGTCCACTGGATACCGAAGCAGACTTGCGTGCTGAAGCAGAAAAACTGCGTGCTGCAGGCATCACTAACGTGGTGATTTCCCGTGGTCCGGATGGTGTTCTGTGGTTGGCAGATAATGAATGGTGGGCCGCCAAACCACCACGCATGGAAGTGGTCAGCACAGTTGGTGCTGGTGACTCCATGGTGGCTGGTTTTGCCTGGGGCTTAAGCCAAGGTATGGATAAAGAACAAATTCTGCGCCTTGCCTCCGCTGTTTCTGCATTGGCTGTTACCCAAATTGGTGTGGGTGTTCCGAATAAACAGCAACTGGCCGACATGATGGCCCGTATTGACGTTAAAAGATTAAGTTAAGGAATAAACTTATGAATATTGTAATTGTCACCTCTTGTCCGAGTGGCATTGCCAACAGTGTTATCGCCGCAGGTCTTCTGGAAAAAGCGGCTGCATCTCTGGGTTGGAATGCTGTAGTTGAATGTCATAACAGTGTTGAACCAGCAAAATTACTGACCGTTGATGAAATCAGCTCAGCTGATCTGGTCGTCATTGCAGGTAACAACATTGATATTAATCGCTTTACCGGCAAACGTGTTTATCAAGCCGATGTCAGCGATGCAATCCCGGACGCAAAAGCTTTCCTACAAACGGCAGCCGCAGCAGCGACAGTGACGTCAGCTGAAGCGGTTGCTTCTCAGCAAACCCAAGAGAAACCCAAGGTGTCCCCCATGAGCAAACGTATTGTTGCTATAACCGCCTGTCCAACAGGGGTTGCCCATACTTTTATGGCTGCCGAAGCACTGGAAGAAGAGGCAAAAAAACGTGGTTACTGGATCAAAGTCGAAACTCGCGGCTCTGTTGGTGCTAAAAACGCACTGACTGCTGACGAAATCGCGCAGGCTGATGTTGTTATCATCGCTGCCGATATCGAATTGGATCTATCCCGTTTCGCGGGCAAAAAACTGTACAAAACCAGCACTGGCGCAGCCCTGAAGAAAACCGCTCAGGAAATGGACCACGCTCTGGCTAACGAAACTGTATTCAAAGGTAGCGCTTCTGGTGCTTCTGCTGGTTCTTCAGGTAAAGCTGAACTGCCAGGCGTTTACAAACATTTGATGACCGGTGTATCACACATGCTGCCAATCGTGGTTGCAGGTGGTCTGTGTATCGCACTGTCATTCGTGTTTGGTATCACCGCGTTTAAAGAACAAGGCACCATGGCTGCCGCCCTGATGCAAATCGGTGGTGCATCTGCGTTTGCTTTAATGGTTCCAGTTATGGCTGGTTTCATCGCTTTCTCTATCGCAGATCGTCCGGGTCTAGCACCAGGTTTGATCGGCGGTATGCTGGCAAGCTCTATCGGTGCAGGTTTCCTCGGTGGTATTGCTGCTGGTTTTATCGCAGGTTACAGCGCCAAGTTTGTTGCTGAAAAAGTTAAACTGCCACAAACCATGGAAGCACTGAAACCAATCTTGATCATCCCATTACTGGCGAGCTTGTTCACTGGTCTGGTTATGATCTACATCGTTGGTACGCCAATTGCGTCTATCATGAAAGGTCTGACTGACTTCCTGGCTGGCATGTCTGGTGCGAACGCAATCCTGTTGGGTGTTATTCTGGGTTGTATGATGTGCTTCGACTTAGGTGGTCCTGTAAACAAAGTAGCGTATGTATTCGGTACTGGTCTGCTGGCCTCTAACCCTAACGTTCCTAGCCTGCCAATGGCTGCTGTTATGGCTGCCGGTATGGTTCCTGCGATTGGTATGGGTATCGCCACTTTCGTTGCTGGTAACAAGTTCGTTGAATCACAACGTGAAGCTGGTAAAGCGTCTTTCGTACTGGGTCTGTGCTTCATCTCTGAAGGTGCAATCCCATTCGCAGCACGTGACCCAATGCGTGTAATTCCATCAACTATGGCAGGTGGTGCATTAGCTGGTGCACTGTCAATGCTGTTCGGTTGTGGTCTGATGGCGCCACACGGTGGTCTGTTCGTACTGTTAATTCCAGGCGCAATCAGCAATGCTCTGATGTATATCGTTGCCATCGCTGCTGGTTCTGCTCTGACTGGTCTGATGTATGCAACTATCAAACCATCTCAGGATGTACAAACTGCTTAATTTGTTTCATCACAAATGGAATGAGCTCCCTCCATTTTTGTGTGCCCCCTCCCCGGCTGAATAAGCCGGGGCTTTTTGCTTTTTGACCAACAGGTGAAAGTAACCGGGGACAAAGGAAAACATCAGGCACAGTCATGACTGTGCTTTGTCGTTGATGTCATAGTGGTTTGCTGAGCTTTCACCTGCAGTCAGCAGTTAAATTGAAGAGAACCGATCAGGCTGGTCGGTTCTCTTTTTTTATACATGCCCTTTCGCTCTGTTCATCGGATGACAAAACAATGCATTATTGCTGTTTGTACAATCTGTAACTGGAGTAACCCGACAAGTGGTGGTAGATTCGCGCCGTCTTTATTTCCGGAGTCTTTAATCTGTGGATAGTCCCAGTAGTCGATTATGCATCGGCCACGCACTGGCAAGGCAACCATAGGTCTCACCTGTTGCTGCCCTGCCGCTATGGCGGGTAGCCAGACACGTTCAGTCAGCGTACTGACTTGTCCTTCGCTTCCCTTATAACAGTATCGCGTTTCTAAACGCCAGCTTGAGCTTCACCGCTGCTTTTGTGTTATGCACAAAACAGTGGGCGGTGCTTTGGGCTGTCAGTTGTAAACAGGGTCATCATGTTTGAGTTGTTCAATCCGCGTCACCATGAACAATCGGTTTTGCACGCCGCTCCAAATCGGCTGAGTTGGGTGTTATTACCATTACTTTTATCATTATTAGTGCTCATGGCCTATGGCGCCACCCAGATGAGCCGACCGTTTGTGGTGGGTGAAGCGTTAGCTGTGTCACTCGATCCGATCTATCTGCCCTATTATCTGCTACGTACCATTTTGCGCATGTTTATGGCACTTGGTTGCTCATTGTTATTCAGCTTTCTGTTTGCCGCTATCGCCGCAAAATACCGCACCGCCGAAAAAGCGATGATCCCAATGCTTGATGTACTGCAGTCGGTGCCAATTCTGGGCTTTCAGGCCATTGCCGTTGCCCCGTTTATCGCGCTGTTCCCCGGTAATTTATTGGGGGTGGAATGCGCGGCCATTTTTGCGATCTTTACCTCGCAGGCGTGGAACATGGCGTTCAGTCTGTATCAGTCATTCCGCACCATTCCAGCCGAATTAAATGAAGCGGCCAATATCTTCCGTCTGTCGGGTTGGCAGCGGTTCTGGCGACTGGAGCTGCCTTTTGCCATGCCTGGTCTGTTGTGGAACATGATGATGTCGATGTCTGGCGGCTGGTTCTTTCTGGTCGCGGCGGAAGCGATTTCTGTCGCCGGCCAAGATATCAAACTACCGGGCATTGGCTCTTATATTGCCGTTGCCATCGAAGCGCGTAACGTCAGCGCGATTGCATGGGCAATTGCTGCGATGCTGACTGGCATCTTGTTATATGACCAGCTGTTCTTTCGCCCTCTGCTGGCGTGGGCCGACAAATTCCGTTTTGAGGAATCCCAAGGTGATACCGCGCAGCGTTCGTGGTTGCTCGATATGTTGCGCAACAACGCCTGGACACATGCTTTTTCGCATTGGAGCTGGTCACAACTACGCCGTGCGCTGAACTGGTTTCCGCGTCGTTACGACGGCACGTCGGTAAAGGCCAAACCGGCACAACAACACTCCCACTGGTCACGAGTTTGGGAGCTGTTATTACTGCTGGCTGGGCTGGCAGCAATCGCTCGTCTGATCCTGTTTGTACACAGCGATGTCGGCTGGCAGGAAGCGTTACATGTCGCCGGTCTTGGTTTGCTCACACTGACGCGGGTGTTGCTGTTGATCGGTATGGCGTCGCTGATTTGGGTGCCGATTGCGATCTGGATCGGGCTGAACCCACGCTACTCACAGCGCGTGCAGGCGGTGGCACAGTTTTTAGCCGCCTTCCCGGTTAATCTGATGTTCCCGTTGGTAGTCTTTGCGCTGGTATCATTAAATCTGAACCCGAACATCTGGTTAAGCCCGCTGATGGTGTTTGGTACACAGTGGTACATTCTGTTTAATGTGGTAGCGGGTGCGTCGGCGATCCCGACTGAATTACGTCTGGCGGCAGATAACCTCGGTGTCCGTGGCTGGTTAAAATGGAAACGTATTTACCTGCCGGCGATCTTCCCCGCTTATGTGACTGGCGCCATCACCGCCAGCGGTGGTTCGTGGAACGCCAGTATCGTGGCGGAATATGTCACTTGGGGCAAAACCACGCTGATGGCCAACGGGCTTGGCAGCTATATCAAACAGATGACCGATGCCGGTGATTTCCATCGCATCGCCTTAGGTATCGGTATCATGTGTCTGTTTGTAATGGGACTGAACCGTTTTTTCTGGCGCAAGTTGTATTTATTGGCTGATGGCAGTCGCTGAGGAGAGATCATGAACCAATCTGCATTGATTAACCTGGAAGGCGTCGCCAAGTCCTTCCGTACCTCCGATGGCACGGCCCGCAGCGTGCTGGAAAATGTCAATTTCACCCTGCATGACGGCGAGATCGTAGCATTGCTCGGTAAATCCGGCTCTGGTAAATCGACGCTATTACGCATTATTGCTGGGCTTATTCCCGCCGATCAGGGTTTAGTCAATTATCGTGAAAAAAGTATCTATGGCCCGGTCTCCGGCATCGCTATGGTGTTTCAATCATTTGCGTTATTCCCTTGGCTGACCGTGCAGCAAAACGTCGAACTGGGGCTGGAAGCGCAAGGTGTGCCAGCAGCAGAGCGGGAAAAACGCGCCGATGCCATGCTGGAGCTGATCGGTCTGGCCGGTTTCGGTGGCGCGTTACCACGTGAGTTATCCGGTGGGATGCGCCAGCGTGTTGGTATTGCCCGCGCCTTGGTCACCAACCCCGATATTCTGCTGATGGATGAAGCTTTTTCAGCGCTCGACGTGTTGACCGGTGAAACGCTGCGTAACGATATGCTGGAGCTGTGGCAGGAAAAACGGCTGTCGACCAAAGGCATTTTGATTGTGTCGCACAACATTGAAGAAGCGGTGATGATGGCCGATCGCATTCTGATTTTATCCAGCGATCCGGGCCGTATTCGCAGCGAAGTGAAAATCGATCTACCGCAACCTCGCGATGTGGATGATCCCGAAGTACGCGCCTTGATCGATCAAGTGTACGACATGATGACTATGCGCCCAGCGCCTGCTCCTGGTGCCGTGGCGGGGGCGCCAACCGGCCTGCATATGGGCTATCGTCTGCCACCAACCGACGTTGCCCGTATGGAAGGTTTGCTGGAATTATTGAATGATGCACCATTTAATGGTCGAGCTGATTTGCCGCAACTGGCCGAAGAGGCAGAGTTGTCAGACGTAGAATTGTTCCCGACCTATGAAGCGCTCGGATTGCTTGGATTCGTTCAGATCGAAAAAGGCGATATTGCGCTGACACAATTAGGCCGTCATTACATTGAGGGTGAACAGACTCTGCGCCAAGAAATTTTCGGCCAACAATTGTTAACACATGTGCCACTCGCCTCGCAGATCCGGAATAAGCTGGAGCATGAAAGCAGCGGCGCGTTACCGGAGAAACAATTCCTGGAATTGTTGGAAGAACACATGAAAAAAGACGAAGCCGAACGCGTGCTGAGTGTGGCTATTGAATGGGGACGTTATGGCGAAGTGTATGAATATGATTTCCATACTGGCCGGTTAATGCTGCCAAGTGATGAATAATATAGAAAATACCAAAACCTTATCTATTAGACTCTCATCATAGACTGGACCTTAAGAATTAAACATTTCAAAAATTCCATCTAAGGTCCTATTTTTCTTGGCTTTTCTTTGTTGGGCTTTTTTCGCATTCTTTGATATATACGCTATAGCCCATTCCAGCCGAGCCGTTATTTCCAACCATGCTTGATGAATATAAGCCTCCAGTAGTGGTAACAACCAAACATCAACATTCTTCCCTGCTTTGTACACCGAAGCGGATGGCATACTTTGCATCGCGATGTACCTGCGGATGATCAATGCCAGCAAACTGGCCCAGACCAATCCTTTCATGATGGCTTGTTGGCCCGTTGCAAAACTTCGCCAGTTTGTATCGGATTTCAGCTCTTTAAACAGTAACTCAACCTGCCAACGACACCGGTAAATCATCATGATCTCATCGGCTGACCACGTTGTTGCTGGTAAATTGGTGACCCAGATACAAAATCGTTTTTCTTCTGCAAACCAACGACGGACTAACCGGAATTCATCCGCGCCTCGCTTGATTTTTAAGTCCAAAACCTCTGAGCGATTCATTTTTCGGTCGATTTCTTTGAGTTTCAGACCGGCGAGTTTGGGTAATATCCGACCCTGACCATTGCGTGCTTCGATTATCACTGGATTGAGGTTTTTACCGCCTCTGACGATGAATGAACCGCCATGTTCAGATAACTGACTGAAATACTTGAAGTCTACATACCCGGCATCCGCCAGCAGCAACTGATTGCGCATCAGTTCTGTTTTCGGCAAATACGCCCGCTCTGAAGCTGTATCGGCGGTGATCATCATGGCTTTTGGCATTTGATGTTTTAGCGATAACGTCATATGACATTCAATCGCCGCCGGATGGGTTGGAAATCGACTTGGGAAAACTTCCGCTAAGCCATCATGAACTCGGAAAGAACTGCCATCCTGTAACAGGATATCGTCAAAACAGTCGAGTTTGGTGGGCAACTTTGCTTTCAGTGCCAAAACAAACTGCGCAATAGCAAACTCGGTTAACTGTTGCATTAATTGTGCAAACGCCGGTTTTCGTAATTGATTATGAAAGGGCTTATAAGCCACAAACTGTTTTTCACTGAGACTCATTCCATTGAATTGTCGATGAAGATCCGCGATAGCATGACAATTCCCTTTACTGAGCGCAGCAAGCAGACTCAGGACTAACGATTGAGGTTCAATGGTCCGTTCACGTTTTAAGAAGCCAGTACGTCTGGCGACTCTGGTTATAAAATCTGGACAGAAGAATTGCGATAATTGGTGTTTTAAGGAGATAATCGTCATCGGCTTCATGGTTGATGAGAAATGGTTTGGCGACGATTATCTGATCATAAATGAGGCCATTTTTCTATCTGAAATAAAGAGTTATCGCTTAAGATCCTGTCTATGAGACTCTCATAATAGATAAGGTTATTTTTAACCTGTGCATGTCAATGCTTTACCTGTTTTTCATGTTCTAAACAAATCTAAACAATTAACCCCATCAGCAATGGAAGCAAAACGCTTCCGCATGCTGTTACCCTTTCAAATCGGGCTGTCTTTGTTCAGTTCAGATAACACCGAAGAAACCGCCAGCAGCAGCGCCGAACGGATCACCTGATCGCGACGATTTAACTGTAATTGCTGCAACATGAGGTCGGCTTTTTCATCCGGCTCTTCTACCTGCATCATACTGATCTGCTGTAAGCCATGTAATTTATCAATCTGCTCGCGCACGCAAGGTTCACCAAACCGGTGATCATGAATATCACTGACCAAGAAATCACGAATACGAATATAACGTTCAATATCTTGCGATAATTCCAGCGAGATCAAACCCAAGGCAAAAATAAGCTTCAAACGGACATTAAGGTCAGCCAAAGGACCTTTACCATTTAATAACGGCTCAATCGCATATTTGACCGCATACTCTTCCTGACGAAAAGCACGGCGCATCAATTGATCGACGCCTTCCTCCAGCATATCGACTACTTCGAGGAAGAATCCTCGCGGATTCTCCGGTTCGGTCAGACGCTCAAAAACGGCGTCTTCCTGATAAGTTGGTGCTTTCACTTTATTCATATTGTTTGATCTTATGTGGAAAACCAGAAATCTGACCCGTCGCCCTTTTTGATTGTTATTGTTATAAATTTGTTATTAATTTAATTATCTAAAAGCAAGAGAGAGGGCATACCCTCTCTCTTCATTACATCATTTAGCCATGCGCTGATATTCAGCCACAATCGTTGCCACACAAGGCTCATCTGCTTTCAGGCCAGTCGCGCGTAATAACGCGGCTTCCACCCCCTCTTGCTCAATCCAACCTTGTAATTCAACCGCCTGTGGATCATCTGCATTCTGATAATGCAACGCAGCCGCAATGCCTTTCAGTAATGCTGCATTAGGTAACCCATATTCCAGCGTACCCAGCAATGGTTTAGTTAAACGGTCTTCCGCACCCAGTTTACGCAGAGGCTGTCGACCTACACGGTCAATTTCATCCACCAGATAAGGGTTTGCAAAACGAGTCAGGATCTTCTCGATATAGGCGTGGTGCAACTGGCGATCAAAACCATAACGCGCCACTAACACCTCACCACTTTCCTGCATTGCCTGACGTACAGTGTTCTGAATCTCTTCGTCAGCAATGGCTTCACGAATAGTTTTATAACCGGCCAGCTTACCTAAATAGGCGGTAACAATATGACCGGTATTCAGCGTAAACAATTTACGTTCAACGTAGGCGAGCAAATTGTCAGTCAGTTCCATTCCCTGAACAGGAGGGATCTCTCCGCGGAACTGGTTTTTATCAACAATCCATTCACTAAAACTTTCAACCGTCACCGCCAGAGGATCTTCTTCATTCGCGGCGGCAGGAGGAACGATACGGTCAACGGCTGAATCAACAAACCCAACATGCGTTTCCAATAAAGCATGGAATTCTGCGGGTAATGCTGCCAAAACGGCTTGCTTCAGCTGGCTAGTGCCACGCACCATATTTTCACAGGCAATGATATTAACCGGAGCCATGTTGCCTTGTTCAAAGCGCAGCTGTAAACCTTTGGCAATGGTCGCCGCAATTTTGGCCAGCACTTGTGGGCCAACTGCGGTGGTAATGATATCTGCTTTGATAATCTGATTAATCACATCGTCACTGTTCGCCTGAACAGCAGCAATATGGCGAATAACATCGGTATGCTGGGCATCGCCCACCACACGCACCTGATATTCCTGAGAATGATTTAGCTGATCAACCAGTTGAGTATTGGCATCAGCAAAGGTCAGCTCTGCGTCTGATTCTGACAGCAATTTACCGATGAAACCACGACCAATATTTCCAGCGCCAAAATGTAATGCTTTCATTTATTTTTACTCCTTAAGATCCGGGGAAAGAAGGCCACCGCAGTGGCCTTCCTGCTGTTACGCTGCGCGATGACCGCTGAGCAGTTCCAGTACGAAATTGACATCCGTAGTGGTTGCTAAACGCTCGATCAGCGATGGATCATCCAGAGTGCGAGTCAGGTTGTTGATCACTTGCAGATGCTCATCATTACGAGCTGCAATACCAATGACCAGACGCGCTACTTCATCTTTTTCTGGACCAAATTGCACGCCGGCAGGGTATTGGCAAATAACAACACCGGTTTTTTTCACTTTATCTTTCGCATCAATCGTGCCGTGCGGTACGGCGATTGATTCGCCCAGATAGGTTGATACGAGTTTTTCACGCGCTAACATCGCATCAACATATTCTGGTTCAACACAGCCATTCGCAACCAACATTTCACCCGCTAAACGAATAGCAGCTTCTTTATTGTCGGCTTTCAGGCCAAGACGTACATGCTGAACACCTAACGTAAACAGAGCTGGAGTCAGATCTTCGCCACGATAAGAGTTATCGTTAGCGGCTACCGCCTTTGGGAGTCGGCCTTCGCCAGCCTCCTGTAAACGAGCGATCAGGTTGTCATACAGCTGATTATCTAAGAAGTTATTCAGAGAAATATGCTTAGCATTTGGTGCATGACGACGAGCTCGGTCAGTCAGGTCACGGTGCGTGATCACGATGTCCGCTTTGTCATCCAGATTATTGATCGCTTGGTTTACCACGGTAATTGGCAAGCCGGCTTTCTCAACTTTCTTACGCAGCAGGCTTGCACCCATCGCGCTAGAACCCATGCCAGCATCACACGCAACCACAATGTGTTTTGCAGTCAGAGCTGAGTGACCATCGTCATTCGCAGCAACAGAAACACCTTTGCTTTGTTGTTTCATGTCTTTCATTTTGCGAGTAGCGCCTTCCAGGTCTTCTTTAGTATTCGACGCTTGTTGACGAACGAACACAGAAGCAACCAGGAACGAAACTGTGGTAGCTGCAGTGACAGAACACAGTACACCGAAGATAGAATCTTTTGGTGTCATCAACAGCACGGCGAAGATAGAACCTGGAGATGCAGGAGATACCAGACCAGCGCCGAATACGGTCAGAGTGAACACACCAGTCATACCACCAGCGATAACAGCCAGGATCAGACGTGGGTTCATCAGTACGTATGGGAAGTAGATTTCGTGAATACCACCCAGGAAGTGAATGATAGACGCGCCAGCAGCTGATTGTTTAGCGTTACCACGACCAAACATCATGTATGCCAGCAGGATACCGAAACCTGGGCCTGGGTTAGCTTCGATCAGGAAGAAGATCGACTTGCCATGTTCAGCAGCTTGTTGAATACCCAGTGGTGAGAAGATACCGTGGTTGATTGCGTTGTTCAGGAACAGAATTTTCGCAGGTTCAACAAAGATAGAGGTCAGTGGTAACAGGCTATGAGCAACCAGGAAACCTACTCCAGCGGCCAACGCAGTAGACAGACCTTTAACAAATGGTCCAATCAGATAGAAAGAAACGATTGCCAACGCCATACCGATAAGACCGGCAGAGAAGTTGTTAACCAGCATCTCAAAACCGCTTTTCACTTTACCTTCGATAGCACGGTCAAAGTGTTTGATCGCCCAGCCGCCCAGTGGGCCAGCCATCATCGCGCCCATGAACATTGGAATATCCGTACCAACGATAACACCCATAGTGGTAACCGCACCCACTACCGCGCCACGTTCGCCGCCAACTAATTTACCGCCGGTATAACCGATCAGTAATGGCAACAGGTACATAATCATTGGACCAACTAGTTTGGCTAACGTTTCATTTGGCAGCCAGCCGGTTGGAATAAACAACGCCGTAATAAACCCCCACGCGATAAATGCGCCAATGTTGGGCATAACCATGTTGGAGAGAAAACGGCCAAAATTTTGTATCTTGACCTTGGTATCTGGTGATAGCATAAAACACCCCGTTCGATGCCTGATTAATGGTGGATTGTGATAGCGGATTTGCCGATCCGCGATTTGTTTTGTCTCACTAATAAATCTATCACTTTCTACACAATTAGGTTTGAGAACGGGGGCTTTTGTGAAGCACGTCAATTATTCATGGCGTTCCACCCAGCTTTATCGTGATATTGATCACACAAAAACAGCAACGAGTTGGCTAATTAGCATCCCAACACTGCTCCAACCCCCATTTTTTGTGATTTGAATCACTAATTCTCACTCTCCGCTCCAACCACAAAGAGTGACTTAAATCACAGAATAAACAAAATACGCCAAATGAGCCCCTTTTTGCTTGTTTTAACGTTTGACCATAATAAGTTTTGTCATCACATGACCTTGTCTGCTACAAACATCTATACTACTGACGAGGGCTTTTCGGCATTCCCTTTTTAATCAATAGCGTAAGTTTCACCGCATGTAAAAGGACAGACTGATGGCAGGTTCCCGGTGGATAGCATTCTTCTTTGTATTCTGTTTTAGCCCCTTGTCCTTTGCTGCTGAACATATTGTTGTGCAGTTGAAATGGGTGAATCAGTTTCAGTTTGCTGGTTATTACGCTGCGGTTGAAAAAGGCTTTTATAAGGCAGCAGGGTTGGATGTCGAATTACGCCCGAATGGTTACAACGGTTCATTTGTTTCACCGGTCGATGCAGTGGTTAAAGGTGATGCCCAATATGGAATATCTAATTCAGGATTGGTGCTGGATTACCTGAACGGTAAACCAGTGGTCGTACTCGCCGCGACATTACAACATTCTGCAGTCAGTTGGATCGTGCTGGAAAAATCCGATATTAAGAACATTCACGATATGATGAAAAAACGGCTCATGACTGTTTTTCCATTAAGTGAAAGTCTGGAGCTATTAGAACCTTTTCGTGCCGAAGGCATCCCGCCAGAAAAACTCAATCTCATCCAGACAGGCTTTGATTTGCAACCGCTTATCGATGGAAAAATTGACGCCTACGATGGTTACGTGACCAACGAGCCTTATCTGTTGGAACAAAAAGGCATTCCCTACCGACTGATCGATCCTCGCACTTATGGCATTGATTTTTACGGTGATGTTTTGTTTACCTCCCAGAGTGAGCTGAAAGATCATCCCGAGCGAGTAGCCGCTTTTCGCAAGGCAAGCATGGATGGCTGGCGTTATGCTATGGCGAATCCGGAAGAAATCATCGATTTGATCATGCAAAAATACGCGCCACAGAAAACACGTGGCCATCTGCGCTTTGAAGCCAAGGCCATGTGGAATCTCATGCAGCCCGATATTATCGAAATTGGGCACATGAACCCAGGGCGTTGGTTGCGAATTGCCGAAGTAATGACCGAACATCAACGCATTGTTGATGAGCACATGCTAAGTCGATTCATATACAATAGCGATAATTATCAGCCGAACATGTCGCGCTATCTGCGCATTGCCACCATTTCATCTTTATTGGCATTATTACTGGCAGGGATAAGCACTTGGATTTACCGCACCAACCGCCGGTTGCAACGCGAAGTCACCGCGCGTCAGCAAGCAGAACAGCAACTACGTCACCTATCCGAAACAGATGCGTTAACTGGCTTAGCCAACCGCCGTGCATTTGATCTGAGAATGACGCAAGAATTTCAGCGTTTTCTACGCTATCGACACCCGTTCAGTGTGGTAATGATTGATATTGACTGGTTCAAGCGGATCAACGATACCTTTGGTCATGCTACCGGTGATCATGTATTAACCGAATTTGCCTGGCGTTTACGCGATCATATTCGTAAAACAGATTTCCTAGCGCGTATCGGCGGAGAAGAATTTGCCATCCTGATGCCGGAAACCTACCCTCTCGATGCCAGAAAAAGAACGGAACTGCTGCAACAGATAATTAACGGCACGCCTTTTCAGTTAGCTGGTGCTTCCGATATGCCACTCATGATCACCGCCAGCTTCGGTATTTCATGTGTCGCCGATAATGACTTAGTTGCAGAGGCAGCATTAATCCGCGCCGATACCGCCTTGTATAAAGCCAAAAATAATGGCCGCAACCAAGTAGTTTTATTTAATGAAGAGAATAAATTAACGTTAGTCGTCGATTGATACGCTGATGTTGATGAATAAAAAAGCCCCCTATTTTTATAGGGGGCTTTTTAGTATGGGTCACGAAAATAAAATTACGCCTTCCACGCCTTCCAAGTGTTGATCAGACCATTGGTCGAGCTGTCATGGCTGGTGACTGCCGCAGCAGAATTCAGCTCAGGCAGGATCTTGTTCGCCAGTTGTTTACCCAGCTCAACACCCCATTGGTCAAAACTGAAAATATTCCAGATAATACCTTGTACGAAGATTTTGTGTTCGTACATAGCGATCAGTGCACCCAGTGTTTTTGGCGTCATCTGTTTAAACAGAATGGAGTTGGTTGGGCGGTTACCTTCAAACACTTTAAATGGCACCAGGTCTTTCACCTGTTCCAGTGTTTTACCCGCCGCTAAGAATTCAGCTTCCACCGCTTCTTTCGATTTACCAAACGCCAGTGCTTCAGTCTGAGCAAAGAAGTTAGCCAGCAGTTTCGGATGATGATCGCCCACTGGGTTGTGGCTGATAGCTGGTGCCAAGAAATCACAAGGGATCAGCTTAGTACCCTGATGGATCAGCTGATAGAACGCATGTTGACCGTTGGTACCTGGCTCACCCCAAATGATTGGGCCAGTCTGGTAATCGACTTTGTTACCGTTACGGTCAACATATTTACCATTCGATTCCATGTTGCCTTGCTGGAAATAAGCAGCAAAACGGTGCATGTATTGGTCATACGGCAGGATCGCTTCGGATTCCGCTTTGTAGAAATTGTTGTACCACAGGCCAATCAGGGCCAACAGCACAGGGATATTTTGTTCATAAGTCGCAGTGGCGAAATGGGTATCCATCTCAAACGCGCCTTCCAGCAGTGCTTCGAAGTTTTCAAAGCCCAGAGACAAAGCGATTGGCATACCGATCGCAGACCAAGAAGAGTAGCGACCACCAACCCAATCCCAGAATTCGAACATGTTAGCGGTGTCGATACCAAATTCAGCTACGGCTTTACCATTGGTAGACAGCGCCGCAAAGTGTTTAGCAACATGCGCTTGATCACCAGCAATGTTCACAAACCAGTCACGCGCAGACAGCGCATTGGTCATGGTTTCCTGAGTGGTGAAAGTTTTTGATGCCACCAGGAACAGCGTGGTTTCTGGATCAACATTTTTCAGTGTTTCAGCGATGTGAGTACCATCGACGTTAGAAACAAAATGCATCTGCAGGTGATTTTTGAACGGACGCAGCGCTTCAGTGATCATCACTGGGCCTAAGTCAGAACCACCGATACCGATGTTAACCACGTGCTGGATCGCTTTACCGGTATAACCTTTCCACTCGCCAGAAATGACGTTGTCGCAGAAGGTTTTGATTTTCGCCAGCACCGCGTTTACTTCTGGCATGACGTCTTTACCGTCAACCATCACTGGGCGGTTAGAACGATTACGCAATGCGGTGTGCAGTACGGCACGACCTTCAGTATGATTAATCTTCTCACCATTGAACATGGCATCAATAGCAGAACGCAGATCCACTTCGTGAGCCAGATCGATCAGCAGATCCAGAGTTTCATCCGTGATCAGGTTTTTGGAGTAATCCACCAGGATATTGTCTTTGTAGGTGGTGGAGAACTTGTCAAAACGAGCAGGGTCTGCAGCAAACAATTCACTCAGCTGACGATCTTTATTCGCCGCGAAATGAGCTTCCAGCGCTTTCCACGCTTTGGTCTGGGTAGGATTGATGTTTTTCATCGTGTCACTATTCCTGAGAGTCGATTAATAAACTTTTATTGTCTGCGCACACGTCTCATAGAGCCCCCACTAACGTATGCACAGTGCCGATGATTCAGCGCGCAGTTTACACCTTTTTGTATGGATTTGCTGCAACCGGCGATCATTGCTGAACCATCTGCCAGAAGGCGTGCAGCAATGGCTCGTCGAGTCTTCGTTTGAGAACACAAAAGCCAACTTCAAACGGCTTGAGTGCCGGTACAGGCTGGATCACGCGCACCTGAGAAGCAAATGTACTGTGTTCAATCACCGCTTCCGGTACCAAACCAATGCCACAATCCAGCGTCACCATACTGACGATGGCTTCATTACCCGCTACTTCGGCATAGATATTCGGGCTGATACCTTTATTCCGGAACCACTGGTCACAGCGTTTTCGCGCCAGCCCCTGCTGCGACACGATCAAGGGCACCTGCGACCAGTCCGGTTCACCGTCTTTCAGCCACTGGCTAACATTCGTGCTATTACGGGGGGCGATAAACACCAGCGGTACCCGCTGCAACAGGCAATATTGCAGGCGCGCGGGTAAGGCATCCGGTCGTGCCGCAATGGCAATATCGGTTTCTTCCTGCAACACCTTATCGACGGCCAGTGCCGCATCGCCGGTTTCCAGTTTTAACTCCAGTTGCGGATAGCGATGCCGAAAACGCCCCAGCACTTCCGGTAGCAGAAAATAGCTGGCAGTGACGGAACAAAAGACGCGGATCCGCCCTTGCAATGCTTCACGCGGATGGCGCAGATCATCGCGCAGGTCTTGCCACTCCTGTAACCAACGTTCGGCAAAACCTAACAGGCGTTTGCCTTCGTTGGTTAACACAACGCTGCGGTTATCCCGTTCAAACAACGCACAGCCGGTTTCCTGTTCCAATCGCTGCATAGTCCGGCTTAATGTCGACGGACTGACCGCCATTTGATTGGCAGTATTGGCAAAATGCAGCGTATGCGCCAAATGGGTAAATAACGATAAGGTACGGAAATCCATGACTTACTCCATGTTGCAAAAAACGCAATATTTAGTTCTAAATATATCATTTCCAGCAATGTCATTGCTCGTTTATAGTAATGCAGTTTTCGGACTCTGACCGTTATCAGACCCTATACAGCAATCTCAATTTCAGCATGGAGCTATTCCAGATGGCTAACTACTTCAATACCCTGAACCTGCGTCAGCAGTTAGAACAATTAGGCAAATGCCGTTTCATGAACCGTGACGAATTCGCCAGCGAATGCGATTTCCTGAAAGGCAAAAAAGTCGTGATCGTTGGCTGTGGCGCACAAGGCCTGAACCAAGGTCTGAACATGCGTGATTCAGGTTTGGACGTTTCCTACGCTCTGCGCGCAGAAGCGATTGCTGAAAAACGTAAATCATTCAAACAAGCGTCTGAAAACGGCTTCGTTGTTGGCACTTACGAAGACCTGATCCCGACTGCGGATTTGGTGGTAAACCTGACTCCGGACAAACAGCACACTGCCGTCGTTAAAGCAGTTATGCCGTTGATGAAAGATGGCGCTGCGCTGGGTTACTCTCACGGTTTCAACATCGTGGAAGAAGGCACTCAGATCCGTAAAGACATCACTGTAGTAATGGTTGCACCAAAATGCCCAGGTACTGAAGTACGTGAAGAATACAAACGTGGTTTCGGCGTACCAACATTGATCGCTGTGCACCCAGAAAACGATCCGAAAGGCGACGGTCTGGCGATTGCTAAAGCATGGGCAGCAGCAACTGGCGGTCACCGTGCAGGTGTTCTGCAATCTTCTTTCGTGGCAGAAGTTAAATCTGACCTGATGGGCGAACAGACCATTCTGTGTGGCATGCTGCAAGCGGGTTCTATCCTGTGCTACGAAAAAATGGTTGCTGACGGCATCGATGCTGGCTACGCAGGTAAACTGCTGCAATTCGGTTGGGAAACCGTTACCGAAGCGCTGAAACAAGGCGGCATCACTGCCATGATGGATCGTCTGTCAAACCCAGCAAAACTGCGTGCGTTTGAACTGGCTGAAGAGATGAAAGTGCTGATGCGTGCGCTGTTCCGCAAACACCAAGACGATATCATCAGCGGCGCATTCTCCAGCGGCATGATGGCTGACTGGGCGAACAACGACGCTGATCTGTTCAGATGGCGTGAAGAGACTGGCGCATCTGCTTTTGAAAATGCACCAGTATTCGATGGCGTGATCGCTGAACAAGAGTACTTCGACAACGGTATCCTGATGGTTGCTATGGTGAAAGCAGGCGTTGAGCTGGCATTCGAAACCATGACTGAATCTGGCATCATTGCTGAATCCGCTTACTACGAATCACTGCACGAACTGCCACTGATCGCGAACACCATCGCGCGTAAACGTCTGTACGAAATGAACGTGGTTATCTCTGATACCGCTGAATATGGTAACTACCTGTTTGCTAACGCGGCAGTACCATTACTGAAAGAACACATCATGCCGAAAGTGGGTACTGACGTGATCGGTAAAGGCCTGTCAGTAAAAGATAACGGCGTAGACAACGTTGTGCTGGTTCAGGTGAACGAAACCATTCGTAATCACCCAATCGAGCAGGTTGGTAAAACACTGCGCGGTTACATGAAAGACATGAAACGTATCGCGGTTGGTGGTTAATCAACTCCGTACCGTTACGTAAACAAAGCCCGACTTAAGTCGGGCTTTTGCTTTTTACTGTATTATTTTTTCTGGAGCGGAATAAATAACAACAGATCCCAATATCCATCCTGATTACCATTATTCAGATATTGTTCAAAACAGGGACCATCCCCCAATTGAAAAGCACTTTGTGGCAGCCATTGATTAAATAGTGCCAACCAAGGCGTGGTGAAATCATTATTTTCTACGCGGCAAGCGTACAGCGCATAATCCCCAGCCGGAATGATCTGCACCTGAACATCCTCATCAACTTCGGTATCATTCGGAATACTTAATGCAACATCAGCTTTCAATTGTTCTGGCGGGGTAAAATGCGGGTTATCCCAATACAAAGCCATCCAGTCACCGCCACTCAGTCCACGAGAGTCACTCCAGGTCATCATGCGCTGAAAACCGGGTGGTAATGATTGTTCATAAGGACCAATAACCCGGAGATAAGCCACGCGTTGTGCCGCTCGTTGAATTATTTTTACATCCACCGTTTGTGCTCCTATCGATCATGATTATCTGGACTATGAGTATAGTTTCTTCCGCAAAAAAACAATGATCTTGAACCGGACAATGTAAGCCCAACATTGACCGCTTTTATTGCGAATAGTTTCGAATAACGATTCCCGCCATGCCCTGCAACAGCTAAACTAACCCAGTTTTCTTACATAACTGAACCCAGAGCCGATGAAGCGCCGCCGTCGCAGCACCTATGTTCCCTCGCCAGTGCAATATACTGCCTGCCATGAATGTGACTGGCTGATGTTGGTGCCGCCATTACAACCGGGAGAACAAGCGGTCTGCCCCCGCTGCGAACATAAGTTAAGTTCACTGCCTGCCGAAGCCCGTTTACAACCACTGGTCTACAGCATTGCAGCTTTGATCATGTTGTTGTGCAGTAATCTGTTTCCTTTTCTCGGTATGGCCGTTAAAGGCATGCATCAGGATATGACGCTGTATCAAACAGCGACCACATTATTGGAAGAACAACATCCGGCACTGGCACTGACGGTTTATTTGTTTATGCAGATCCTGCCAGCGATTTGCCTGTTATTGATTTGTTTGATTTATTCGCGCCTTGGCCAATGGCGCGGTAAACGCTTACGTAAACGCTATACGCTGTGGTTATTCCGCCTCATCCCTTGGTGTATGGTGGAAGTATTTCTGATTGGCGTGCTGGTTAGCCTGATTAAGATTGCCTCACTGGCAGACATCGAATTGGGTTACAGCTTCTGGGCGTATGTGCTGTTTTCATTATCGATGTTAAAAGCCTTCAGTGTCATCGACCGCGATTGGTTATGGTGGCAGCAAAGCGGCCCGATCCACCTGCGCCAGGCACCACAGCCTACCGGCAGAGCAATTGATCAAAATCTGACCCTGTGTCATGCCTGCCACGGACTGGTTTCACTGAAAACACACCGCTGCCCACGCTGTCACAGCGTATTGCATGCGCGCAAACCGCACAGTTTGCAATGGACACTGGCATTGTTATTTACCGCTATGATCCTCTATATCCCGGCTAATATCCTGCCCATCATGGTCACCGAAAGCCTTGGCCAACAAACCTATTCCACCATTCTCGGTGGCGTGGTGTTATTGTGGAATATGGGCTCTTATCCGGTAGCTTTGGTGATATTTATTGCCAGCGTATTAGTGCCGATGGTGAAAATGTTGGCGATTGCCTGGTTATGCTGGAGCATTCATACACACCGCCCGCATCATCGTCGGGGGCGTACCCGCCTGTATCGGTTGACCGAGTTTATCGGCCGCTGGTCAATGGTCGATGTGTTTGTCGTCGCTATCTTAGTCGCACTGATCCGCATGGGGAAACTGATGTCGGTTTATCCCGGTTCAGCCGCCTTGGCATTTGCCGGTGTGGTAGTATTGACCATGCTTTCCGCCATGAGTTTCGACCCACGTCTACTGTGGGATAACGAACCCACCTCGAATGTCACTGATCAACAAGGAACAGAGGGTGAACAAGACCGTGTTGAATAACCACGCCAGAATCAAAAAACTACAACGTCTGTCACCGATCTGGCTGATCCCGATCGTCGCCGCCAGTATTGGTTTGTGGATGGTGGTCACGACGCTGCACAATCAAGGACCATTGATCACGTTGGAATTGGACAATGCCGAAGGCATTGAGCCAGGAAAAACACCGATCAAAGCGCGTAGTGTAGAAGTGGGAAAAGTACAAACCGTCACCCTCAGCCACGATCTAAAACATGTTACCGTCACCGCTCGCATGAATGTCGAAGCGGAACCCTTATTACGTCAAGACACCCGTTTCTGGGTGGTCAAACCACGGGTTGGTAAAAGCGGGATCTCCGGCTTAAACACGCTGTTATCCGGCTCTTATCTCGAATTGCAGCCAGGCAAAAGCAAAGAGTCACAACAGGAATTTACAGTTTTAGATACACCGCCAGTCACTCCGATGGATGCACCGGGTCTGCGAATTGAATTGAGCAGTGAGTTGGATAATGCCCTAGCGATTGGCGATCCGGTGTTGTACCGCGGTTTCACTGTTGGACGGGTCGAACAAGCCGAATTCAAACCGGATATCCGGCAGATGAATTACCTGCTGTTTATTCAGGCTCCTTACGACACCATGGTCACCAGCAACTCCCGGTTCTGGCTCAACAGCGGTATTCAGCTACAAGCCGCAACTGATGGCATTAAATTCAAGACCGGCACACTGGAAACTATCCTCTCGGGTGGTGTCAGTTTTGGTGTCCCTCCGGGTTGGGATCTGGGTCAGCCAGTCAAAAACCATCGCCAGTTTAATCTGTACGCTGATGAAGACAGCAGTACCATTCGCCGTTATCAGGATAAAGTCGATTACATTCTGTTGTTCGATGAATCGGTTCGAGGATTGAATGCCGGCGCACCGGTGGAATATCGCGGTATTCAGGTGGGTAGCGTACTCACCGTGCCATTTTCCGTCCCCGGTAATGACCTGCTGACGGCGCGCTCGCGCCAGATCCCTGTCTTGATCCGCATTGAACCGGGTCGTATTCGCCCGGATATGGATAAAGACCAGCTTCCGGATTGGGAAAGTGAATTTACTACTGCAGTGAAACAAGGTTTACGGGCATCATTACGTTCCGGTAATCTGCTGACCGGTGCGTTGTATGTCGATCTGAACTTCTACCCTGACCTGCCAAAAGTAACGGGGCTGGGCACGCTGGCCACCTACCATACGCTGCCAACGGCACCGGGTGGTTTAGCGCGGATTGAGCAACAAGTTGTGCAACTGCTTAATAAACTGAATCAATTGAATATTGAGCAGGTATTAGCCCGTGCGCAAACTATGCTGACCGAAACCGAAGCCGCAATGGCCAATGTCAGAAAAGTCAGTGCCAGCATGGATAAGATCGCCAATCAACAAAGCAGCCAGCAGCTACCGGCTGAATTGAAAAAGACGTTGACGGAAATGCAGCAAACGTTGCAGGGTCTATCTGCTAATTCACCCGCATACGGTGAAATGAACCGTTCCATTCAATCACTGAACCGGGTATTACGGGAAGTGCAGCCAATGGCTCGAACGCTGAATGAAAAACCCAATGCGTTGCTATTCCAACCCGATATCGCCACTGACCCTGAACCAAGGAAAGCCGAATGATGCTGCGCTCTTTATTTATTGGCCTCTTATTTTGCGGTTTATCGGCTTGTAGCAGTAGCTCATCGACACCGCAGTATTACGCCATTGCACTGCCGGATGTACAAAATAGTAGCCAGATCCCGAGCCAGCAACCGGTAGTGGCGGTCAGTGATGTTGAACTCGCCGATTATCTGAACAGTATTGGTATTGTGTATCAACAAGATGATGTCCAGCTCACTACCGCGACGCAGCATCGCTGGGCGGAGGCACTGGATAAACAACTGACCCGCGCCTTGTTGCAAAATTTACGAACACAGCTGCCGGACTGGCAATGGCAGAATGGCCAAACATCAATGCAGAACATTGCCCAGTTACAGATCAAGGTACGTGGTTTTCACGGCAAAGCTGATGGGCATGCGGTGATCAGTGGTGAATGGTCGTTAATGAAAGGCAAACAGCAATACAGCGGCCAATTCCAGCAGCAATACCCATTGCCAGCGGATGGTTACCCGGCGCTGGTGCGTGAACTGCGTACTGGCTGGCAACAAACTACCAGCCAGTTGGCGATGCAGCTAAAACCCTTGCTGCAAAAAAGAGATCACTGAGAATAAAAGCTTCTGTACCAGCTGACAAAACGGGCCAGACCACTGGCGAGTGGTGTCTGCGGTTTAAAGCCGATTACCGCTTCCAGTGCTGAAGTGTCAGCACTGGTTTCCAGCACATCACCTGGCTGCAATGGTAATAAATTCATTTGTGCCGGAATGCCTAACGCCAACTCCAACTCGTGGATAAACGTCTTCAGTTCGACAGGCTGACTATTACCAATGTTATACACCCGATACGGTGCTGAGCTTTCTGCCGGAGAACCTGTTTCTACCGTCCATTCTGGGTCCGGCTCCGGAATAACATCAGCCAAACGAATAATCGCCTCGGCAATATCATCAATATAGGTAAAATCTCGCTTCATCTCACCGAAGTTATACACATCAATCGGCTGCCCGGCCAAGATCGCTTTCGTAAACTTAAACAACGCCATATCGGGACGGCCCCACGGGCCATATACAGTAAAAAAACGTAATCCGGTACAAGGCAAACCATACAGATGCGCATAACTGTGACTCATCAGCTCATTGGCTTTTTTGGTCGCAGCATAAAGCGAGACGGGATGATCCACACTATCAGTGGTTGAAAATGGTGTTTTACGATTTAGCCCATACACCGAACTGGAGGAGGCATACAACAAATGTTCAATCTTATGCTGGCGACAACCTTCCAGAATATTCAGATGCCCAATTAAATTGGCATCCGCATATGCATGCGGGTTATCCAGCGAATAACGAACACCGGCTTGTGCGCCTAAGTGGATCACCCGTTGAAATTGACCATCCACAAACAACTGAGCCATTAAATTGCGATCAGCCAAATCCCCTTTTACAAACCGGAAAGCAGGGTTAATTTGTAATAACGCTAACCGGCTGAGCTTCAGATTAACATCATAATAATCATTCAGATTATCTAACCCTGTTACCTGATGACCTGCAGCCAACAAACGCTCTGCGACATGGAAACCAATAAAACCGGCGGCACCGGTCACCAGATAATGCATGTTATTTTCCTATTACTTGTTGAGCACTAATTTAGGTTCATAATAATAAACCGGTGCGCCAGAACTCTGTACTGACTGACAAGCCGGCAAAATGGCATCCGCTTGAAACAAGTACCAGTTGTCGCCGTGCCGTTGGCCTAAATTCACACCTTTCTCAGCAATAAAACATTTACTGAGATTATTGATTGGCCCTAATACCCAACGACGAGCAGAGGCTTGCACCCAGACCGCGGCATCGGTGGCTTGTGGTTCATCCGTTTGCAAATAGGCAAAATGATATAACGGCCGATCAGCAAACAGCAGAAACTGCTCACGGAAATTGGTCAGCAATAACTCATCATCCGGTGCTAATTGCTGACTCACTTGCTGCATGATCACCTGCGGTGTCCGCAACTGATTCATCAATGGATAAGACCAGAAACCATAGTGCATCCAAAGCAGCGTCAAGGTCGCTAAAATCGCAGTTAACGGTTGTCGACGCAACAGCCAATTAGCCAATAAACCGGACACACCTAAAGAAATGGCGAGCAACCATGGCGAATCCATTTCGCCAAGTTTCGCCAACAACGCGGGTTTGATCAGTACCGCAATCCCGACGATGAGAAACAGTCCACTCAATAACCAGGCTAAACCTGATAACAGACGCGCAGGCCATCGACGCGTCAACAGCTCAGGCAACCAATAAGCGGTCAGCAAAGCCAGCACTGGTGTCGCTGGTGTAATATACACACCGCGTTTACCGGCTGACGCTGAAAAGAATAACAAAATCAATAACAGATATCCCACCAGCACAATCACCGGCTTCTGTCCCAATTTTATATCCCGTTTGCTCTGCCAAACCATCCACGGTAATAACAGCGACCAAGGTAACCAGAATGGCGGAATAACATTGACCAGATAAAACCAGAACGGCGCAATGTGATGCCAGGCATTGGCATAACGGGTCACAGTCTGATGGAATAAAATATTATTCCGATACGCCAAATATTCAGGGATTGGATGATGCTGTACCGCCAGTAACATGGGCACCACCCACAACGCACATGCCACCAGCAAAAACAACGGCCCCGCCAGCCCTTTCAGCCATTGAGAGCGCGAAGCTTGTTTGATTTGCGCACGATGAGTCCACAGGGCTGGAAGCAGCATCAGCGCAGCAATAATACCCACACCTTTGGTTATGATGCCCAAACCTGCGGCAAACCATCCGAGGTAATACCAGCGCCAGCCGCCCCCGGTTAATAAAAACCGCAAGAAACCATAACCACCGAGCGTAATGAAAAAGGTGACCAATTCGTCAATCTGCGCCTGTTTCGCCTGCACAGTAAATTGCACCGTAAACAGCAACAACAAACCGGCACGAAATGCAGTAGCGCGATCCCAGATCCGACGGGCGATATCATAAACAAGAGCGATACAACCCAGCCCCGCCAGCAACGACGGCAGTAAAAAAGCCACCCGCATTGAACCGGTGATCAGATAACCGAGGGCAATTCCCCACATAAACATCGGTGGTTTATCCGGGTAAATTTCACCGCCACGAAAGGGAAATAGCCACTGGCCTGATTCCACCATCTGTTTGGCGACTAAGGCAAAACGCGGTTCATCAGCAGGCCATGGGTCACGCAGTCCCAAACCAGCGCCCAGCACCAGTAACCCCAATCCCAGTAGAAACCACAGATTCAGCCGATCACTTTGCCAACCCTGAAGAGTTAAACGATCCGTTATCATACTTGATCCTATACGCTTCGCTGTTAATGCGACGCTTTATCCCGATGCCAGCCGCGATGCTTTACATCCAGATACAGACTGTAGAGAGCCGTAAAGGCAGGAAAGATATTTTGCAGTACGCCCACAGAGTCTTGTTTGGCGGAAAACAGAAAATAACTTAGTGTCATCAGACTACCACCGACACTCATGTACCAAAACAAGCGCGGAATGACGGGCTTACCAGCCCGTTTCGATGCCACAAATTGCACCAGCCAGCGACCGCCGAACATCAGTGCACCGGTATACCCAATGATTTTCCAACCTGTGATATGAACTCCGGTCCATTCCAGCCAAATGATCGGTTGATCCAGCCACTCAATTGCCATTCAGGATCTCCTGGATCACGATCCGTTTCGCCCGACGCTGCAACCAACGCACGCCAAACACATCAACTAAACCAACCCACAAACGATTCCAGACGCCGTAGTTCGATACGCCTGCCATCCGCGGACGGTGCCCAACCGGATGCACCAACATTTCACCACCCATACTCTGGATCAACGCCGGCACATAACGATGCATATGGTTAAACGCCGGTAACTGCACATACCATTCACGGCGTGTTGCTTTCAGACCACAACCGGTATCAGGAATACCATCTTGTAACATCCAGTCACGAAACCCGTTCGCCAGTTTTGATGACAGACGTTTTACCCAATCATCGCGGCGATTCACGCGATGTCCAATAATGCCCACTTTTTTCGGATCGGTCGCATAAGCATTTTGTAAGGCACGTAACATACCGGGAATATCAGCCGGGTCATTTTGCCCATCGGCATCCAGCACGACCAACCATTCACCAACACCATGACGCGCACCGTTTAACACAGAAAAGCTCTGGCCAACCGATTGTTGATGGCGGATCACCGTTAAGCGTTTAAACCCTTCATCACGGATTGTTTTCAGAATATTGAACGTCTGATCCGTGCTGCCATCATCGACATAGATCAGTTCGTAATTAAATGCACCATCCATAGCAGCCCGGATCTCATTAACAAGCGGGCGAATATTCTCTGCTTCGTTTTTTGCTGGGATCACAATAGTTACTGCTGGTTGTTGTTCTGAAACATCAGCGTGTACAAAGGTCATTTCTTATTCCTGATACGTCGGGATGGCGCTAAAGCAATAAAAGCACCAAATTAGCATTATTGTGCCTGATCTCACGGAATGACAAAACAGCTATGAGCGGCAGACAGGTAACAAAAAGTACAATCAGCCACTATTGGAGCAACGCAGCCTAACGAACAAAACTGATATAATCCTTAAAATCTCATATTGGTATGAACATTTAATATGCAGTCAGATTATTCTCAGCGTTTTGGTGGTATTGCTCGCTTATATGGTGAAACAGCACTATCACGTTTTCAACAAAGTCATATTTGTGTGATCGGCATCGGTGGTGTCGGTTCATGGGCTGCAGAGGCGTTAGCGCGTTCTGGTATTGGTCAGTTGACCTTGATCGATATGGATGATGTCTGCATTACCAATACCAATCGGCAGATCCATGCATTGCAAGGTAACGTCGGCAAACAAAAGACTGAAGTCATGGCCGAACGTATCCGTCTGATCAACCCAGATTGTCAGATCAATATTATTGATGACTTTATTACCGAAGAAAATCTCACTGAATATATTGATAGCCGTTTTGACTTTGTCGTCGATGCAATAGACAGCATTCGGGCAAAAGTAGCGCTCTTAGCACACTGTAAACGACAAAAAATCGCCCTAATCACAACAGGCGGCGCCGGTGGTCAGAAAGATCCCACTAAGATCGCGATCGAGGATCTTTCCCGTACCACCCAAGATCCTCTGGCGGCTAAAGTGCGCGCTGAATTACGCCGTCGCTTTGGTTTTCCCCGCGATTCAAAGAAAAAATTTGCCATTCCATGTGTCTATTCTACCGAACAACTGACTTACCCGGATGGTGCTGGTGGTACTTGTAGTGCAAAAGCCAGCAGCGACGGCAATCTGAAAATGGATTGTGCTTCTGGTTTTGGCGCAACCACCGTGGTTACCGCGACCTTTGGTTTTGTCGCCGTTTCATATGTGCTACAAAAGTTAGCTGCCAAATAAAAAGACCACAAAGACATCCTGATTGTCTTTGTGGTCTTTCTAATTCACACTACGATAGTGTTGATATTTAAGTGTTTTGGTTCAGCAACACCATATCGGCAAAGATTTTACCCTGCAGGAAATCGATACCTAATTGACTTAACATCTCACGATGTGCTTCATCATCCACACCCGCAGCCAACATCGGCACGCAATTACTTTCTGCAAAAGAAATCCAACGCGCCCATTGATCTTCCGGCACATGGCGAATGTCCATTCGCAGCATATCAACTGGCAGTGACATCGCGGTAATTTGCATCAATAACTTAACATCAAAGCAGAAACGTACACCGCATTGTCTTAGATCTGCGATCGTTTCAGACAAACTGGACTGCTTATTACTGGCATCAAGCTGCATTACGTTAACCATCACCCAGCGATTAGCACTCGGATCAGATAACATTAATAAAGCTTCAATGACCTCTTCTTCCTGCAGTGAATCCGCAAACAAGTTAATACAGCAGCAACCTGTCAGTCGATGAGTTCGCAGCACTGGCTCTGCCATACGGCATACTTCGAGATCCAGATTCTGACGCAAACCCATGTGGTTCACGATTTTCATAAACATTGCCGGGTCTTTATGTTGTTTGTGCAACAACATCATTTCATGGCCATACAACTCACCTTTCTGTCGAAAAATGGGCTGTGCCACGAATCTCAACGAGGCTTTGTTCAGTACGGCAGGTAATCCGTCTAGCATGCGGTTCCTCCACCCTAAATCATCAGGTAGTTATAATACCTAATCGGAATCCCGATTAATGTGCTCATAGTAGTAATTCTATGCAAAGACTGCACAAAAATCACTCATTTTTTTCCACACAGCCTGAAGTCCATTTGTTCTGGATGGAGTTATATGCTGAGCAAATCCTAGCCCATCAAAGTATGATGCTACTTGGATCAACTGGATCTTGTCAGCAGGCTGATGATTAACCGCTGCTAAAAGTGTGATCAGCAACGCTTTTACGATGCGGGACTCACTATCAACAGCAAAATGACACCGGCCTGATTCGTCTTTACAGAGTAACAGCCACACCCGACTCTCACAACCACTGACCTCATTATCCGGATGACGCCATAATGCAGGGATAGCAGGAACTTGTTTCGTCAGTTGTAACAATAGCCGGTAACGCTCATCCCAACTCTTGGCGCCGGCCAGTAACTGATGAATAGACTGCTCATCTAATTCCGTACCCGCCCCCACCGGATATTGCGCTGTAAAATTAATCCAATCAGTCATTTAACAGCTCCAAAGCCTGGTGCAGCGCCTGCAAAAAAATATCGATCTCTGTCTTATTATTATAGACACCTAACGAAACCCGCAACGTACCGGACAACCCTAAGCTATTCAGCAACGGCATGGCACAATGATGTCCACCGCGAACAGCAATTCCCTGGGCATCTAATAACTGACAAACATCATGATGATGTGCCTGCGCTAACACTATCGAGACCACCCCCTGACGATGCGCGGGTTGCCCGACAATACTGACACTTTTGATTTGTTGTAAACCGGCAATTAAATGCTGTAAGAGCTGTTGTTGATATGTTTCCGCGCCAGCAGACTGCTGCTGAGACACAAAATCAAGCGCTGCGGATAAACCTAATGCTTCAGCAATGGCGGGTGTACCAGCCTCAAAACGTAAAGGCGGCAGGTTAAATTCACTGTCGGTGTAAGAAACCTGCTTAATCATCTCGCCGCCAAATTGCCAAGGTGGCAGCTGGGCTAATATTTCCTGCCGACCATACAACACACCGATACCGGTCGGGCCGTATACTTTATGCCCGGAAAAAGCATAAAAATCGCAACCTAATGCCTGCACATCGACTGGCGCATGCGCGACTGCTTGTGCGCCATCGATCAATGTTAAAGCACCAACCTGCTTCGCCAACCGAACCACTTCCGCCACCGGATTTACGGTTCCTAATACATTCGAGACATGTACCAGTGCCACCATTTTGGTGTTCGACGACAGCATAGCCTGATACGCATGTAGATCCAGCTCCCCATTGATCAGTAGCGGAATGATGCGTAATTGCGCACCAGTTTGTTTGGCTATCTGCTGCCAGGTCACCAGATTGGCATGGTGTTCCATCGCTGACACCAGCACTTCGTCGCCGGCTTGCAGCGTTTGCCGGCCCCAGCTTTGCGCCACCAGATTGATGGCTTCGGTCGTGCCGCGCGTCCAGATAATTTCATCACAAAATTGCGCGTGCAGAAAATCAGCGACTCGTTGCCGTGCTTGCTCAAATTTTTGCGTGGCTCTGCCGGCCAGCGTATGCGCACTCCGATGCACGTTGGCATTATCGGTACGGTAAAAATCGAGCATCGCCTGCAACACACACTCCGGTTTGTGTGCTGTGGCAGCGCTATCCAGATAGACCAGCGGATGGCCATTAATTTGTTGCTGCAGGATCGGAAATTGCTCACGCACCTGCTGCACATCAAACGAAGTCATAACATCAAATCACCCGTGTACAAGGGCGGCTATGATAGCTCAATCTGTCATATTCGTGATGCAAAAAACATCTGGGAAAACCAGACGGTTTTTATAAGCGCGGTAATTACTGGCACAAACCAATCGCACGATCTTCCATTGTGCAAGGCAGAGACGAGGCGTTGGTAGCAGCGATAGACGATGACACAGTGCCTTTTGGCAAACACGATTCCAAGATCGGTTTGGTGACCGGGGAATAACTCCAGCCGGAAAGCAGTGATGGTAATCTTGGATTGGCGGGCGACCAGACCAGCGATTTCCACTTTTCATGGCCATGCTCTTGTAATTTATCGAAGTTCTGACACAGCGAACCGGCAAGTTTTTTAACAAAGTCGTTGCGTTGTTTATCCCGAAATTGTGCGGTAACCAGATATGATTGCACCATCATGACGGGCATGTGTTTGGGCAAAAAGGGATAGTTTTTCTGATCGGCAAAACCGATGCTGTAATCTTTCAACAGCGCTTCAGTGGCGTCATTTTTGATGTTCGTCGCCAGCAGTTTGTAATCCTTACCGAGCCGTTGTAAGAGTGGCAGAGGCTGCCCGCCAATCAAAACCACCACATCCACTTTACGCTCTTCCGCACCCGCATCAGGATGCGCCAAATGCCAAAGTGCAGAACGATTGTATTTGGTTCCATCATCAGCGCCTAAAACCCCATTTTCAATAAACGGCTTTACCACCACCGGTGCTTTGCCAAACAACTTGTAGTAGATATTTTTGGCCGTCAGATTGGTACCACTGCCATCCGGACCGATCGCTAAGCGTTTATCCTGAATATCTTGCAGCTCTTGCATCGGTGAATCTTTATGGACAATGAAATAAATTTCCTCGTTATATAATGGCGCAATCACCCGTAACGAATGCAACAAGTCAGCCGCCCATTGTCTTACCGCAGGATCGGGGTCGTTCTGTTCCAGATTAACGTAAGTCTGATACACATCCGATTGCACGATGGCAAAAGAAACTCCGGTCGTTTTACTCAATGCCTTAATATTATCCACCGCGCCTTTGGAGCTCAGATTGCGTAATTCCGGCATCACATATTGTTTGAGATCTTCACCAATCCGGTAATAGGTATCGCTCTGATTTCCGGTGACGATGGCATTACTGGCTAACGCCGCGGCATTGCTGATATAACACAAAGCTAACAGACCAAGACTCTTCCTCACACACGCAACAGCACTCATCATTTATGACCTCTTCAATCCCTGTTTAGTAATTTTTAGTGATGTCTTACTGGCAAAGCTGTGCTTCGCGATCTTCGGCGGAACAAACAATGGCGGATGTCTCACCCGTATTATGTGTCGAATTCAATGGTGGTATTTGTGTGCTCACCATCGTGGCAGGACGTTCTGTCGGGGGCTGCGGTGCAACGGGGGATGTTGGCTTTACTTGGGGCGGTGGCGTAACTGGATTAGCGGCCATGGCAACTGATTTTGTCGCCATGATAGGTCTGGTATTTTTCACCGGTTCTGCACTGACCGATGATAATTGGGTTCCCCCAGCTAGTAATTTCCCCGGTTCAAAATTCGGATAAACCAGTTTCAACGCTACCAAGATGGTTACCACAGCTAAAAATAGCGCGATCACTATGATGACCTTCCAATCATAGTGTGCACTTTTCATTTCGATTCCTGAATTTACATAAGCCATCGACTTGCCTCCTACAAGGTATCTTTCTTCTGTTTTGCTATACTGCTCGTCCGACGCAATGTGGTAATGGTGACAAGGTATGAAACTCAACCCCCGACAACTGGATGCAATGCAGTATGTATCCGGGCCCTGCCTGGTATTAGCCGGTGCCGGTAGTGGCAAAACCCGGGTCATTACTTCGAAAATTGCTTACCTGATCCGCGAATGCGGTTATCAGACTCGACATATTTTTGCAGTCACCTTTACCAATAAAGCGGCCAAAGAGATGAAAGAACGTGTCGCACAGACACTCGGTCGTAAAGAGGCGCGTGGCCTGACGGTATCTACCTTCCATTCTCTCGGACTGGATCTGATCCGGCGGGAACATAAACATCTGCAACTAAAAGCGAACTTTTCCCTGTTTGATGACACCGATCAGATGAGTCTGCTTAAAGAGCTGACCGAGCTGGAGATACAGGGTGACAAGGAATTGTTACAACAATTAGTGCAAGCCATCTCGCGCTATAAAAATGATCTGATTCTGCCAGCCCAAGCGCTGAAACGAGCGCAATCGCCGGATGAGCAAAAATTTGCTAAATGGTATGACCGCTATCAACGACAGATGAGTGCCTATAACGCGCTGGATTTTGATGATCTGATTTTGCTGCCGACTTTGTTATTAAAAACCAATCAGGAAGTGCGGGAACACTGGCAAGGCCGCATTCGCTATCTGCTGGTCGATGAATACCAAGACACCAACACCAGTCAGTATGAACTGGTGAAGTTGCTGGTCGGCGCGCGAGCCCGTTTTACTGTCGTAGGCGATGATGACCAATCGATCTACTCCTGGCGCGGCGCTCAACCACAAAATTTGGTGCGACTGCAGGAAGATTTCAGCAATCTGCGTGTGATCAAGCTCGAGCAGAACTATCGCTCGAAAGGCCGCATTCTGAAATGTGCCAACATCTTGATCGCCAACAACCCACATGTGTTTGATAAACAGCTGTTTTCTGAACTTGATTACGGCATGCCGGTACGCGTGCTGACCGCAAAAAATGAAGACCATGAAGCGGAAAAAGTCGCGGCGGAGATCATGGGGCATCGCTTCATGAACCGCACCAGCTGGAAGGATTACGCCATTTTGTATCGCGGTAATCATCAATCCCGCTTGCTGGAAAAGATCCTGATGCAAAACCGCATTCCGTACAAAATCAGCGGTGGCACCTCGTTTTTCTCGCGTACGGAAATCAAAGACATCATGGCTTACCTGCGTCTGCTGGTGAACCCAGATGATGACAATGCCTTCCTGCGTGTGGTGAACTTGCCGAAGCGTGAAATTGGCCCCACCACGCTGGAAAAACTCGGTCAGTACGCTAATCAGCGCGGCAAAAGTCTCTATGCCGCCAGTTTTGAAATTGGCTTAGAACAACATCTGCATGGCCGAGGCTTGCAGGCACTGCGCCATTTCTGCGAATGGTTATGTCGCATGAGCGATAATGCTGAACGCGGCAACAGTGAAGAGGTGGTGCGCGATCTCATCAAAGATATTCACTATGAAGCCTGGTTATACGAGACCTCACCGAGCCCGAAAGCTGCGGAAATGCGCATGCAAAACGTATCGACCTTATATCGCTGGCTGACCGATATGCTGGCGGGCGATCCGCAGCAGGATGAACCAGCGCTGAGCTTAAGCGAAGCGGTGGCGCGCTTTACCCTGCGCGATATGCTGGAGCGCAACGAAGGGGATGAAGAGCTGGATCAGGTGCAATTGATGACCCTGCACGCCTCAAAAGGGCTGGAGTTCCCCTATGTGTTTATGATCGGTATGGAAGAAGGCCTGTTGCCACATCAAGTCAGCATTGATGAAGATAATATCGACGAGGAACGCCGGTTGGCCTACGTGGGTATTACGCGTGCGCAGGCTGAGCTGAGTTTTGTGTTATGCAAAGAGCGTCGCCAGTTTGGTGCCACGATGAACCCGGAACCCAGTCGTTTCCTGCTGGAACTGCCACAAGATGATCTGCAGTGGGAACTGCGCAAAGAACCTGCCAGTGCCGAACAACGGCAAGAGAAAGGCAAAACTGGGATCGCCAATTTACGCGCCATGCTGAAAGAGAAAGGATAAAGCCATGTCACCGTCGCGCTGGCGTATGCCGTTGAACCCGAAAGTACGCTTAAGTTCACTTGCCTTAGGTATCGTCCCCGCAATTATTGTGTTGGGCTGGTTAGGGCTCTGGCTGCCACCGTCACTGCGCTTACTGCTGCTGTCGCTGTTTGATCAAATGGGTGAGCTGATTTATTACCCATTGGCAGCAATCGCGCTGGCAGGTGGATTTTTTCTCGCCGGCTTGTGGCAGCGCGAGTTCCACTGGCAATATTTGCTGGAAGGCGCACTTGGAGTATGGATATTATTGAATTGGCCGATTTACTAAATCAGGATCTGGCTCTTGTGCCTTAAACATGGCAGGATGAGAACAAACCACAGCAAATAACCAGTGGTCAGAGAAGAATCAACAAGCTGAGAATGGTGGATGACACAATGCAAAACAACGAAATGAATAACATTCTGGAATTCGTACGTGTGGCTCGTCTGAAAAACAAGATGACCCGTGAAATCGAAGACAATGCCCGCAAAATCCGTGACAACCAGAAACGTGTTGCGCTGCTGGCTAACCTGACCGAATACCTGAAACCAGGTATGAGCTACGAAGACATTCTGGAAATCATCCACAACATGAAAGGTGATTATGAAGATCGCGTGGATGACCTGACCATCGTCGGTGCTGAGCTGTCGAAACAACGTCGTGAAGCCAGCAAACAACTGCGTAACTTCCCACGTACCTTCCGTAAAGAAGGCACAGCAGAGTAATTGCTTTGCATAACAGACGGCCTACTTGGCCGTCTGTCATTTCTGCTTAATTCCCCGCAATTTTCATGCGTTCGATCAACACAGAACCACTCTGCAGACTGCAACGCGGATCGATATCATTACCCACCGCCACAATTTGACGGAACATATCTTTCAAATTGCCAGCGATGGTGATCTCTTCCACCGGATAAGCAATCTGCCCGTTTTCCACCCAGAAACCGGTTGCGCCGCGCGAATAATCGCCGGTGACAATATTCACGCCCTGCCCCATCAGTTCACTAACAACTAAGCCAGTGCCCATCTGCTGCATCAGGGCATCCAGACTTTGACCTTGTCCGTCAACGCGCCAGTTATGGATACCACCGGCATGACCAGTCGATTGCAGACCTAGTTTCCGCGCTGAATATGCAGTCAGCAGGTAGGTTTGCAGTACGCCATTTTCGATGATGGAACGATCTTGCGTGCGCACGCCTTCGCCATCAAATGGTGAACTCGCCAGCCCTTTCGGCAGATGGGCAAATTCATGGATCTGGAACCAATCCGGGAACAGTTGTTGCCCAAGGCTATCCAACAGGAACGTCGACTTACGATACAGATTGCCACCACTGATCGCAGAGACCAGATGACCAAACAGGCTGTTCGCCGCTTCTGGCAGGAATAACACCGGCACTTCGGTCGTCGCGATCTTACGGCCACCCAAATGCGATACCGTGCGACTCACCGCGTCTTCGGCGATACGTTCCGGCGTCCACAGGTCACACAACTCACGCGCCGTGCTGTAGCTGTAGTCACGTTGCATATCGCCGTCTTGCTCACCGATCAGCACGCAGCTCAGAGAATGACGACTGGCGGCATAACCCTTCACGAAACCATGGGTATTACCGTACACCTTGATGCCATGATGGCTGGAAAAGCTGCCGTTATCTGACTGTTTGATGCGTTTATCTAACGACAACGCATGTTGTTCACAGCGACGTGCCAGTTCGATGCCGTATTGCGGCTCCAGCGCGACCGGATACAGCAGTTCCAGATCCGGCGCATCCCATGCCATCAAGTCACGATCCGCCAGCCCGGCACAGGGGTCAACCGCGGTATAACGCGAGATCTCCAGTGCGGCTTCAATACAACGACGAATAGCACTGACGCTCAAATCCGCGGTAGATGACGAGCCTTTGCGGCCATCACGATAGATTGCGATGCCGAGTGCGCCATCTTTGTTAAATTCGATATTTTCGACTTCGCCGCCACGGGTGTTAATGGAAATACCAGTTTGTTTACTGATGGAAATTTCTGCGGTGTCGGCCCCCAACTCCTGGGCGATCTGTAACGCATCGCTCACGACACGTTCAAGTTTGTGCTGTTCTTGTAAAATTTGTTCCTGAGAATTCATGTCTGCCAAGCCCTGCTGCATTTTTTCACAGGCTATCACAGATACCTGTTACCATATAAGGGAGGAATTAAGGAAGAGTGACACCATGAATCATCAAAAACCAACCCACGATGAGTCGGATGACGATTACGTCAGTAAGACAGGTCTGAAACGTGAAGCCGCTGCGTTGCAAAAACTGGGCGAAGAGCTGGTCAACTTAAAGCCTGCTGAGCTGGAACGTGTGCCACTGGATGAAGATCTGATCGACGCGATTGCCATGGGGCATAAGCTGAAAGGTAAACACGAAGCCCTGCGCCGCCATTTGCAATTTGTCGGTAAAATGATGCGTAACCGCGATATTACCGAAATTAAAGCAGTGCTGGATCAGATCCACAGCCGCAATAACAGCACCAATGCGCGTTTGCACAAGCTGGAACAGTGGCGCGATAAGTTGATTGCGGATGGTGACGATGCGATCAACGCCGTGATCGGGGAATGCCACACTCTGGAACGCCAGAAACTGCGCCAGTTGGTGAGTCGCGTGAAGAAAGAACAAGCCGCGAACCATCCACCGGCAGCATTCCGTGAACTGTTCAAATATCTGCGTGAACACATGGAAGAACAGCTGTAATGGCGTTCTGAACCGATAAGAGCAAGATAAAAAATGGCGTGAATATTCACGCCATTTTCTTTGGGGTTACTGTGTGCCGCCTACAGTCAGTTCGTCCAGTTTCAGTGTTGGCTGCCCAACCCCGACCGGCACGCTCTGACCATCTTTACCGCACACGCCGACACCTTTATCCAGCGCCAGATCGTTACCTACCATTGAGACTTGTTTCATCGCTTCCGGGCCATTGCCTATCAGCGTCGCCCCTTTGAGTGGTGCGGTGATTTTGCCATTTTCGATCAAATACGCTTCCGAGGCGGAAAATACGAACTTGCCGGAAGTGATATCCACCTGACCACCGCCAAAGTTCGGCGCATAGATCCCTTTCTTCACCGATGCGATGATCTCTTGCGGATCATGTTCACCGGCCAGCATGTAGGTATTGGTCATGCGCGGCATCGGCAACGCAGCATAAGATTCCCGACGGCCATTACCGGTTGGCGCAACGCCCATCAAACGGGCATTCAATTTGTCTTGCATGTAGCCTTTCAGGATACCGTTTTCAATCAATACGTTGTATTGCGTTGGCGTGCCTTCATCATCGACGCTCAATGAACCACGGCGCCCGGCCAGCGTACCATCATCGACGATCGTGCAATGCTTCGACGCCACTTGTTGACCGATCTTACCGCTGAACGCTGATGAACCTTTACGGTTAAAATCACCTTCCAGACCATGCCCCACCGCTTCATGCAGCAACACACCCGGCCAGCCTGAGCCAAGCACGACCGGCATCATGCCCGCAGGGGCATCGATGGCTTCCAGATTGACTAAGGCCTGACGGACCGCTTCACGCGCATACCCATGAGCACGGCTTTCGCCATGTTCCAGCTCGAAGAAATAATCATAACCACAGCGGCCACCACCACCACAGCTACCGCGTTCACGACGACCTTTACGCTCTGCCAGCACGGTGATGCTGAGACGCACCAACGGGCGAATGTCGGCTACCAACGTGCCATCTGTCCCGGCGATCAGGATCTCTTCATACACACCAGACAGTGACGCCATCACCTGAGTGACCGCAGAGTCCAGCGAGCGGGCAAAGGTATCTAACTCTTCCAAGAGCGTAATTTTGTGCTGCTGAGGCAAACCAGGCAGTGGATCTAGCGCCAGATAACGAGCGACGGGTTGTGCCGGTTGCCAGATCTTAACTTTGGCATCACCGCCACTATGCGCAACACCTCGAGCAGCAATGACGGCTTGTTGTAAAGCATTGAGGCTAAGTTCATCGGAATAGGCAAACCCGGTTTTCTCACCACTGATGGCACGCACACCGACACCTTGTTCGATGTTGTAGCTGCCATCTTTAACAATACCGTCTTCCAGCATCCATGATTCATGGACACCACTCTGGAAATAGAAATCGCCGAAATCAATCTGATGACTCATCAACTGGCGTAGTTGTTGCGCCAGAATATCCTGATCCAGACCATGCGCGGCTAACAATCGTTCACTGACTTGCGGTAACAACATTGAATTATTCTCTCCAGACCGGCGTCAGTCTGGCATGCAGCTGCACCGGCATTGTTTTGCGGATATGTTCGATTTTCTGCGGATCCAGCGATGCTGTAATCAGGCCGGGTTGATGACCTTGCTGTGCCAGAATTTCACCCCACGGGTCGATGATCACCGAGTGACCCCATGTTTCACGGTTGCCATCGTGGCTACCACATTGGTTTGCCGCCACAACATAACATTGATTTTCAATTGCCCGTGCTTGTAACAATGGCAGCCAATGCGCTTGCCCGGTCACTTTAGTAAAGGCAGCCGGCACCAACAGTACAGCAGCACCTTGCTGGCGTAACAGCTGATACAGCGCCGGAAAGCGCACGTCGTAACAGATACTGAGCCCTAACCCACCAAACGGTGATGCCACAACACTGGTTGCATGCCCGGCCATAAAGGCATCCGATTCACGGTAACGACCACGTGCATCAGCGACATCCACATCGAACAGATGTAATTTGTGATAAAAACCAGCCAGCTCCCCCTGCGGATTAAACACCAGCGATGTGGTGTGTACCCGGTTTTGCTGGGGTAACAAGGTCGGTAGTGACCCCGCCACCAGCCAGATACCAAATTCTTTCGCCCATTCGCTCAACTGGCGCTGCACACGACCAGAACCCAAAGGTTCCGCTAATTGTTGATAATCTTGTGGCGCGCCCATACAGGCAAAGTTTTCCGGTAATAACACCAGACACGGGCGCTCAACAGGCAAACGTTGCAACAAGCTGGCAATTTGTGCGCGATTTTGCAACCAATCAGCCTGAGCATTGATTTGTAGTGCGACTAACTGCATTACTTGCTCTCCTTGGTTACTGGCGCCGGTAACTTAACTTTCTCTTGCTTACGGCCCAGCTCGGTAATTTTGGGTTTGGCAATATCACCTTTGACGGAATAGCTAACTTGGGTGATCACATCAAACACCGGCTGCAAAATCGTGGTGGCCGCTAACACGGCAATACCGGTAATCGGCGTAATAGCAAATGCGGTAGCAACACCAAAACCGCCAGTTAATGTCGGCGAGAACGTCACCTGATAATCGATCTGTTTTTGACCCAAATCGACTATCCCATGCCCTCTCAGATCACCGGAATTACTTTGCAGCAATAGATCATCATTACGCAGCACACCACGATCCAGTTTGCTGCTGAAACTCATTTTTTTGAAATAAAGACCTTCACCAAAGATGTCTCGGAAATCGAGGCTGATACGACGCACAATGGCATCCAAGGAGAACAGGGATAATAAGCGGTTACCGCTGGTATTGTTTACTTCCCGTAATATCCCTTCTCCGGTTTCCATCTTGATCTCACCACCTAATGCTGAGAAACGTGGTTGCGGTAAGGCACCCGGCCAGAAAACATTAAGATCCAGCTGACTTTTCGTCCCCGTCAGCCCCGGATCAAAGCCAAAATGGCCCAAAAACAATTCAGTATTGCGACTAACAAATTTACCCTGCAATGAACTGTGTGGCTGATCATCTTGGATCAGCCAGCTGGCCTGACCATCAAATTGAGAGTTCGCCACCTGCCAATGCAGATCTCGGACTTCACCGCCCTGTTTAACCGGATACAGATGACCGCTGATCTGCCCCAGCGTATTACCGCCATAACGGCAATCCTGGCAGCTAAACCGCAAGTTAGGCCAACGCGCCAACCACGCTTGTTGCGTGGCAAGACTCATTGGTTGTGCGGCAGGTTGTTCATCACCACTGTCAGCCCAATATAACCGCGCCATATCCACCTGGATCGGCTTATTCTTGCTCGCAGGTAATTGGATCAACCCCTGCGCTTTACTGCTTTCCAGCCAGATCTTACTGCCATTACGATCAGGGCTCATGCTAAAGCGGACATCACGCCACAATTGATCGGCGAGATGTAATTTATCGACACGCACATCGATTGCGCCGATGGTCGGAAATAGCTGGTTCACGGCCTGTTGACCATTCGTCGGCCAACGCTGCCACCAATCCAACCAGGCAGAAGCATCAGCTTCACTTAAAATAGTACTCACCGAAAAGGGTAAACGCGGCCCGGTACTGCGTTCGATGATCTGATTATCTAACCAGAAGCGGCGAAATTGTTTTTGCTCCGGCACCCAATCAGCCTGCAGTTGCCATTCATGATTCAATGAACCGGTGATCACACTACTTTCTTGATTGCCGCTGACTTTTACCTGTAATGGCCAGTTTCGCCCAGCCGGTTTGTTATAAGGAGCCGGTAAATCCAGCGCCAGTGCACTAAGAGGGCTGCTGAGCTGGGCATCGTAGAAATAATGACCACCTTTATACAAATGCAGATCTAAAGCGCCTTGCCAGTTCGCTTTTCCCTGTAATGTTTGATGGGCCAAACTTGGCAACACTTTATCGCGTTGGTTATCCCATTCACCATTCAGACCTAATTTGACTTGGTACTCTTTTTCTTTTTGTTCGCCAGCATACTGTATCTGCAGTGGTTGCCCCCACAGCGTAGCCTGTAAGCCATCAATGCCGGTTTTATTGTCATCAAAGGTTAAATCGCCTTGTAACTGTTCCAGCGGCAGATCCAGACTCGGAATATACAGGTTGTTGCCTGCCAGCTTGACGCCACCATTAACTTTAACGGCACCGCCATCCAGTGGAATATCTAATTGCAAGGCACCAGTGAGCGGTTTTTGGATCTGGACTGCGCGTAACGCCGCCCCGACCGACTCTTGCAAGGGTGAACGATACAGATAATCACTGACTGCTTCACCAGTACCAGCAATATCAGCATCAATATACAGATGCGCACCAGGAGCCAGTTTCGGGAACCAAGCATGCAAGCGCGGTGTATTCGCCTCCCCCAGCAACGCATGATCGCCTTGCATATCCAGACGGTCATTTTCAAATAACAAATCTAAAGACATCTGATGCAAGGGTTGCCAGCCATCACCAAATTGGAACGTGGCATTGCGCAACGGCACCCACGCCTGAAACACCCCATTGTGTTCCGCAAAAGGAAAATCATGAAAAGTACCATGCCATAAGATCTTCGCATTTTTCGCTTGCCCGCCCTGCAAGGCTTTGGTCAGATAATCAATAACCGGTTCACCCATGGCTCCATGCGGAAAATAGAAATGCGCCTGACTGGCATCTTGCAGATCAACACGACTATCCAGCGCCAGAAACAGCGGTTGCGCCGAATCCTGACTTAAACGAAATTGCGTATTCGTGGTCACCACATCGGTATTTAACTGCACATGGTCGGCAGTTAAGGCCCAGCTACCATTCTGCGTTTGCCAATTCAGCGCCGCCGAAAAAGCATGTACGGGCCAAGGCTTTTCAAAATAGGGTTGCAGATCCCAGGTTTGCGGCTCCAATTGCTTGAGTGACAGTGCAATACCTTTGGGTGACAAACTAAAGGACGCATCAACATGGTGTAACCCCGGTACCATTTTCCAGCGCTGCCATTGCATTTGTTGTAGCTGCCCGCTGAACAACCAGTTGTCATGCTCAGCATCGCGGGAAAAACGCAGCTCATTCAGTTGACCTTGTGGCGCCAATGTCCGCAATGCTTCTGAGGCGACAGAATCCATTGGTAAGAACAATCCGGCCAAAGGCGTTAATTCACTCAGCTGGAGCGGATCCATCTGTCCGGCATATTGCGTCGCATGTTTATCCAGTTGTAGCTGCCAATCACGCCATGGCTGGTTTTCGCTGTGCAGTTGTAAACCCTGACTGCGTAATTGCCAACCATCCGGCTGACGTTGCCAGATAAGCTCGCCACCTTGTAATTCTAAACTGTGCGTCTTTTCCGCTTGTTGCCAACCAAGACGATTTAAGCCCAGTTGTAACAACGCGCTTTGCCATTGCCCTGGCGTGCGATCCAGCCATAGCTGAAAAGCCAACGCTCCATGAATCGATTGCACGTTAGCCGCGAGCGGAGCTGGTAATAAGCCACCTAATTGTTTTGCGACATGCGATTCTGTCGCCAGATAAATATGCCCCGCCAGATCTTCTACCGTTGCAGCACCTTGTAACTCTGCTTGCAACAACAACGGCACGACCAGCGCTTGTTGTGCTAATGCGGTGCGTGCATACAACCGATGTTGCCCGGCACTATTCTCGGTATACAGCTGTTCAATATGAATTTCTGCCAACAATTGCTGCTGGCGCATCAGAGTGACCTGACTATTGGTCATACTGATTTGCTGTAGTTGCTCCAGCAATAAGGGTAAAAAATCATTCAGGGCCGGTAGTGGCGAGTGAACCGTTTGTTCTAGTTTAGGGAGTTGAATGGTCAGTTGCAGCTGATCTGCTTGTAATTGCGCCAGGCAGCCATGGGTTTTCCAGAACTGTAAAAACGGATTACAGTGCAGTTGCAGCTTTTTCGCATGCAGATCAATTGACGTAGCACCTTTTTGCTCGAAGGCGACGTCATCCAGCTCTAATTGCAGACCATAATTTTGCCAGTGCCAACCGATATGTTCTGCCGATGCCGTAACACCAGCTGGCAGAAACTGGCGCAATAACCAGTCACGGTGCGACTGTAAATCAGGAACACCGAACCGCAGTGCCGTGACCAGCACTGCCAGTAAAGCAAAAACACCCGCCAGTAAAATGGCGCATCCACGCGCAATGCCACGCCAACGCACTTACATCATCACCACGTCAAATTGTTCCTGACTGTATAATGGCTCCGCTTGTACCTTAACTTGTTTGCTAATAAAGACTTCTAACTCGGCCAGACTGTGTGACTCATCGCCACGTAACGCTTCTGCAACAGCCGGAGAGGCATACACCACAAACTGATCCGCATCATAGGCACGATTGACACGCAAGATCTCACGCAGAATTTCGTAACAAACCGATTCCACCGTTTTAACGCGGCCACGCCCATTACATTCCGGGCATTGTGAACAGAGCACATGCTCCAGACTTTCCCGGGTACGCTTACGGGTCATCTCTACCAAACCCAGCTGTGAGAAACCATTGACGCCGGTTTTCGCGCGATCTTTCGCCAGTGCTTGCTCCAAACTCTGTAACACGCGCCGACGATGATCTTCGCTTTGCATATCGATGAAATCGATAATGATAATGCCGCCAAGGTTGCGTAACCGCAGTTGACGGGCAATCGCCGCTGTCGCCTCGACGTTGGTGTTAAAGATGGTCTCTTCCAGATTGCGATGGCCGACAAAAGCACCGGTATTGATGTCGATGGTGGTCATGGCTTCCGTCTGATCGATGATCAGATAACCACCGGACTTCAGCTCAACCTTACGCTCCAGCGCCCGCTGAATCTCATTTTCGACATCGTATAAATCAAAAATCGGCGACTCACCGGAGTAGTAATCCAGTTTGGCGCTCATCTCTGGCACGAATTCATCGGTAAACTGACAAAGCTGTTCAAAGGTCTGCCGCGAATCGACGCGGATCTTATCCAGCTCGTCACCGACAAAATCACGCAGAATACGGAACGCTAAGCTCCATTCTGCATACAGGACATGACAAGTCGGGTATTTCTGCCGACGCTCCAGCACTTTACGCCAGAGTCGTTTCAAGAAGATGGTGTCTTGTTCCAGCTCTTTTTCGCCCACGCCTTCGGCGGCGGTACGCACGATAAAGCCGCCCAGTTCATCCACATTTTTGGTGACGATCTGTTTTAAGCGTTCACGCTCTTCTTCGCTGTCGATTCGTTGTGAAACACCGACATGCGCACTGCCAGGCATAAACACCAGATAACGGGATGGCAAAGTGATATCAGTGGTCAGGCGGGCGCCTTTGGTGCCCATCGGGTCTTTCACCACCTGTACCATGATGTCCTGACCTTGACGAACCAGTTCCGCAATATTGCCGGCCTGAAAGTGTTCTTTTTCTTTAACATCAACGCATTCGGTATGTGGCACGATATCGGAAGCATGCAAAAAAGCCGCTTTATCCATACCAATATCGACAAAGGCAGCCTGCATACCTGGTAAAACCCGGCTGACCTTGCCTTTGTATATATTACCGACAATTCCGCGTTTAGCCTGACGCTCGATGTGCACTTCCTGCAACATACCGTGATCGACCAGGGCAACCCGGGTTTCTGACGGTGTTACATTGACCAGCAATTCGGTGGACATAGTTCAGCCTTAGTAATCTGAAGTCATGAATGGCGACAATATTTATGCAGTAACTGATCCGTTTCCAGCAGCGGCAACCCCACCACGGCAGAATAGCTGCCGCTGAGGTGGCGGACAAATTTACCACCAATGCCTTGAATACCATAAGCACCGGCTTTATCTGCTGGTTCTCCGCTTTGCCAATAACGGTCGATGTCGTCCTGACTCAGTTCACGAAATGTCACTTGTGAATTAACCAGTATCACTTCACAGCCATGTTGCGAAGAAAGGGCTACTGCCGTCATAACAGTATGCGTATTACCGGACAGTAACTGCAATATACGTTGAGCATCGGCGAAATCTCTTGGTTTTTCCAGCACTTCTTGTTGAAAAACCACGATTGTATCGGCTCCCAGCACCGGTTTCTCACCTTGGCACGCAAGCCAACCCGCTTGCGATTTTTCCCGGGCCAATCGCTGCACATACACTTCCGGTAGTTCTTGCGGCTGGCGTCGCTCTTCCACATCGACTGACAACACCGCAAACGGATAGTCCAGCAGAGCTAACAGTTCTCGACGGCGGGGAGATGCAGACGCCAGATAAAGCGCAATGCTGGCTGACATATGGATTACCTGATGTTGAAACGACGGCGGATATACCGCAAGAAGAGATACACGGATGGCCAGAGTAAAGTAGAACTCAGTGACGCCCAGACAAAACGGGTATTCAGGCGTGGAGAGGCAAACAAATGCTCAACCCAGAAAATCAGTAATTGCCCAATAAAGATCAAGGAGCCCATCACTAGCGCCTGTTGCCAGACCGAATAATTACGGATCTTCTGATATTGCGACGTTGCAGCATAAGAGATCACCGCCATACCCAGTGCATGGATGCCTAAGGTTGACCCTAGCATGATGTCCATGAGCAAACCGACAATCCAGGCACTAACCACATTCATCTGATGCGGTAGGGCAATGACCCAATACAGCACCACCAACCCCACCCAATCTGGGCGGAACATATCAATAGCCGCGGGTAACGGCACCATAGTCAGCACAATCGCGACCATCAGGGTTAAATAAATGGAACCTTTCCCGTGCCCGGTCAATGAATTACTCACTGGCTGCGCTCCTGATGTTTCACATTCGTTGCTGCAATGCTGGTCGACGCTTTAATTTTATTGGTGTTTTGGTGAGTCGTTTTATTAACAGCGGATTTGTGCGCTGTTGTACCCGTTTTTTTCTCAACTTTTTCCACTGGTTTCGTAGCTGGAGCGGTTGTTGGATGGCGTTCGGGAACAACGGTTTTATTTTTCTCAGTATCAGTTGATGCCGCCGCAGACGCAGTAGAATTTACCGATGATGGACTCATAACCGCCAATGGCCCCATGGCCTTTGCATCTTCCCACAACAACAGGACATACCGTAAACGATCTAATGTCGCCAGCGGTTCTGCTTTGATTTCCGCAAATGGGCTTTGTTCTTCATTGGCGACGCGCACCACTTTAGCCACCGGATAACCTTCTGGGAAATGCCCGCCCATACCGGAAGTCACCAGAATATCGCCATCCTGAATATCGACATTTTTCGGCAAATTTTTCAGCGTTAATTCATTGATATTGCCGGTACCGGAAGCAATAGCGCGTAAGTCATTACGCAATACACGCACAGGTAATGCATGGCTGACATCGGTGATCAACAATACACGGCTGGAAGTCTTACCGACACTGACTACCTGACCAATTACCCCTTGATCATTAACGACGGGTTGGCCTTCATAAACATGATGTTCGATACCTTTATCGATCACCACCTGATAGACAAATGGATCAGAATCGACCGACAGGATCCGCGCCACTAATTTGCGGGAATCCTGCGTCACCGGTGAACCGAGTAACTCGCGTAACCGGCGGTTTTCCTGACTCAACTCAGCCATACGTAACAGATCGCTGCGCAGCAGAAATAACTGCTGTTGCAGTTGCTGATTCTCGGTCATAAGTTCACTGCGGGAGCGCAGTTGCAAACTTGCTTCTTCGACGACATCACGTGGCACACTGGCTAAATGCAACATCGGACTGGCAAAGGTATTGATATACAGACGGACACTGTCAAACAGATGAAAACGGGCATCAGCAACGATGCCCGCCAAAGACAGCAGCACAGTAATAAATAACCGGAGTTGCAGGGATGGCCCCCTGCCGAAAATAGTACGCATGATGCTATCGGCTCGGGGCTACCATAGAGGTAGCCCGATAAGATCAGTTATTCGTAATGAAACAGGTCGCCACCGTGCATGTCGATCAGCTCAAGAGCACGACCACCACCACGAGCAACACAGGTCAACGGATCTTCCGCAACAACAACAGGAATACCGGTATGTTCCATCAGTAAACGATCAAGATTACGCAGCAGCGCACCACCGCCCGTCAGCACCATCCCTTTTTCAGAGATATCGGAAGCCAACTCAGGAGGCGATTGTTCTAACGCAACCATTACCGCACTAACGATGCCACTTAATGGCTCTTGCAGTGCATCAAGAATTTCATTTGAGTTCAGAGTGAAGCTACGCGGTACGCCTTCCGCCAGATTGCGGCCACGAACTTCAATTTCGCGCACTTCTTCACTACGATAAGCAGAACCAATTTCATGCTTGATACGTTCTGCGGTTGATTCACCAATCAGACTGCCGTAGTTACGACGCACATAACTGATAATAGCTTCATCAAAACGGTCACCACCGATACGAACAGATGATGAATAGACCACGCCGTTCAGAGAGATAATCGCCACTTCGGTAGTACCACCACCGATATCCACGACCATTGAGCCAGTTGCTTCCGACACGGGTAAACCCGCACCAATTGCCGCAGCCATTGGTTCTTCAATCAGATAAACTTCACGCGCACCAGCACCTTGTGCGGATTCTTTAATCGCACGGCGTTCTACCTGTGTTGCACCACATGGGATACAAACCAGTACACGAGGGCTTGGACGCATGAGGTTGTTTTCATGCACTTGTTTGATGAAGTGCTGCAGCATTTTTTCGGTCACAGAAAAATCGGCAATAACGCCATCTTTCATCGGACGGATCGCCGCGATATTGCCCGGAGTACGCCCCAACATCATCTTGGCAGCATGACCAACAGCAGCAACAGATTTAGCAGTACCACCACGTTCCTGACGAATGGCGACTACCGAAGGCTCGTTCAACACGATACCTTTGCCTTTTACATAAATCAGCGTATTAGCGGTACCCAAATCGATCGACAGATCGTTGGAGAACAGGCCACGGAGCTTCTTGAACATGATGCGGGGAATCCTGGGTAATTACGGGATGCGAAAAACGCCCCACTTTACCAATCCCCGCCCCAATCAGCAAGCTCCTGACTCATCAGATCGACAGATCATAACAAGCTTTACTCATTAAAGTCGTTATTGACCGCCAAACACCTCGCGCCGATAAATTAAACGGTCATTCCCGTGATAATAACCAAAGCTGGCACGGGCAGGCGTGAGCCCTGACGGAAGAGTGAAATCTTTCATCCAATCCGGTAATGATGAGCTAGCCGCAATATCCACCCAACCGGAAGCATTCGGCGCTGTGAAACTGATGAATCCTACGCCTGATGACACTTTGGCCGGGGAAAGCGAGGCTGTGGTAGTCGCAACACCGTTTGTGGCACTGGCGACTCGCAATGGGATACCAGTCCAGCTGGTCAGATTATTCATTTGCAAAGCATTGCTAGTCAAACTGGTGCAATTATCCGCGCTATTAATGGCATATGCAGAACCATTCCAATACTGCATATAAAACGGTAATGCCAAGCCATTATTTTCTGCCCCATTAACGCTTTCTAGCGTTAAGCGACCGCTATAAACTTTAAATGCGCTGGCATCTGGTGCCATAGGGTTAACGGTCAAGGGTAAAGAAGATGTTGCTTTGGCATCGTTATCTGTCAATGTAGAGACCACCAGACTCGTTTCAAACGGTATTACTGGTGTGTTGGTTTTACCGAAAGTGAACTGATTATTCGCCGAGAAAGTATAGATATGAGTATATGCATTATCGGATGTAGCCCACGTACCGTCAGACCAACTGGCGGTACTAGTTAGCGTATTTGTATTGTTTTTCGGAATCATGACAGCCACAAAATTCGCACTGTCAGGCATTTTCATATCAGTGATCTTGGCAAAAGCCCCCTGATAATTTTTCATGACCGTTGCGCCATCACTGCCCAATGCGGTGACACTCAGCATCGGAGATATCGCAAATCGCAACATCTGACCTGTGTAGCCTAATGTGGAAGAGGTCTGATTCGCAGCTACACAGGTATCGGTAGTCAGTGAGCCATTGGCGACAAGTGTTGCTTTTAACTGAGCCGGAATAATGCGCCCGACCGGAACACTCCAGTTAACCGATGACTCCGGCACAGTAAGCGGTGTAGGCTCATCTTGGTAAGAGGGATAAGGCACAAACGGCGTTACGCGATATTGATAAACACCAACATCGCCTTCAATGACCATCGAACTGGCAATGCCAGATGCCAATGTCAGTGCCGTATTTGACCACCCTGATGACAATGTGCCTGTTGATGGGGCAAGTAAATTATGTTGTAACGACGGTTTCGCCACTGTGGATTGCGGTGTGAAATTATTCGTAGATATCAACGTTGAACCGCTTAAATAACCAGCCTGAGCTGACAACGTAAACGATTCTCCCGCTTTCTTATAAGCATTACACGCCGCATAGGCTTTATTTTTATTATCTGTCGTTAGTGTGTCGTCCACTTTATCGCAGGCTGTCTGCCCCACAGCGGTCAATTTAATATTATCCGGTAACACCGCAACATTGTCAGATCCTGTAATATTTAATGTACCTGCTGACGCATCCGTTTTGGAATAAGCGGCATTGATACCTAAAATACCGGCATCGTTATAGGTCATCACGATATTTGCAGCCCCATTACTATCAAATGTTAATGGCACTGGGGTATTGGTTGTAATAGTCACATTATTTAATTTTGGCGTATCTGAGCCCGCCGTAGTCGGCAAAACAAATTGGTTAGTGAAATTAATATTTTGTGTCTTACCTGCAAATAATGGCGTGCAAACTGTGGGGTTCGTGGTTGAAGCTTGTACCGCTTTGAATGCGACATTGCCACTGTTTCTTCCGGCATAGAATGTGGGAATGTTGAAAGAAAAAGCGGACGAAACAAATGGAATATTACAGGTGGAATCAAGATTATTATCTTTCAAACAGACTAATGTTCCAGAACCAATAGCGAGTTTTACATTTTCGGTAATATAGTGGGATAACGTCGGTTTTGCTGTTCCGCCAGACAATGTCACTGGATTAGCAGACCAAATTGAATTAGCTGCAGTTAACGTAACAGAATCTGTTGCAGCCGAATTGACAGTACAAGGTGTTGCAGAATCAGCACAAGCATTGAGAGTAATCGACGCGGGTTCGCAGGTGAGATTATTAGACGAATATTGTAGTTCATAATGATTGGTCGAGCTTTGCGAATATTCTGGGCACGCACTGACATTGCCATTGATAACACTACCATCATTCATAATGATGCGCTTCGCACTCACTCGCCCATATATATATGAGGGTGATATTAATTCGATTTGATCAGTAGCAGAAGCATCATCCGTTTGATAAATAAATCCACTTAATGTCGCTTGAGATCCTAAATTCAATGCGCCATGTAAAATCAAAAATAGGTTTTCAGGCGCACCTGAAACATTCATTTTAGGGCTGTTAATTAAGCTATGAGACGCTACAGTCATATTTTTTACATGCAATATAACTTTTCCAGAAAATAGAAGTTTAACACTATCCTCTAGCGTCAAAGATTCAATCCAATACTCTCCCGCTGCAAATGTAACTGTTGAATTCCACTTCACATTTAAAGATCCAATTCGTAAACCAGACGCAGTTATAGCGAGCGATGCCGACGAATTGACATCTATACTTTTGAAACTAGAGCCGTTCGCCGCTGCAATTATTTTACTTTCGCTCCATTCCACAGAAAATGACTGACTGGAAACGGCCAATGGAAATGGATTCGTTATATTAGGCAATGCTGACGGAGATTTTCCTGATGGGAGGCAATATACATCATCACAGTTACCAGATATTTTATTGCCGTACCAATCATATGTGTATCCACGATCAACCAATTGATTTACATATTTATAACCAATAACACCATTGTCACTTCCAATAACGCGTGAGCCAATATAGTTTTGACTGCTATTGAAATCAATATAATCGGAGTCAGCACGCCCTTGAACTGGGTAAAGAAAAACAGCAGAACACAGATTGCTTGAGGTAATAGGCGTTAATTTAATAACGATATCATCCCAAGAAATATCATCTGCATCATTAAAATAGCTAAAAATCCAGTAAGAATCATTTGTACTGATTGTTAACGTATAGTCACCAGGAGTTAATGTAATGTTTGGATAACCATTATAGTTTCCATCTTTAGTAAAATATTCTCCCCACAATGCAACTCCATTCCGCGACAATAAAATATTTGAATCATTCGAAACATCAAAACCACTCAGACCATATAAAAGCACAGAGCTAATAACACTGGTTTGAGTAACGCTAAAAGAATAACTTATTGAGATTCCAGATGCATTTGGTGGATACAATTTACTGTCATTCGTATTATCACCAATATGCTGGCGCTGAATAAAATTCACCGCCGAAGAGCTCACTCCGACCAACGTGATATTGGTAAAAGAAATATCTTCCCACTGTTTATTAGGGCTGCCTCTCACACATAGATCCGTGGATGCTTTTGCTTTGGTGTTATTACTCGAGGCCTGAACACAGGCCCCCATTACAGCCATACGATAATCGCCAGCAGGTAATGCTACCGAAAGAGCAGATATCTTGGTTGGCGTTGCATCTGTTGCCGTTGCATTGAGCTTAACACTTCCAGCACTATCCCAGATGATGACAGTAACACCGTAAGTAAAGGCACTGGCTGAATTCAGAGTAATGCCTGTTAATGTTCCAGCATCTGAAAGTGAAAAATGTATAGGATTTACAGGAGAATAAACCGAATTACTGGATGAAAATAATACTGTCGGTGATAATGCAACAGTACTGTCATCGCCAATGCTCATACTTCCCATCAAGGTAACATCCGCCCATGCCAGCCGACAAAGACAGCACAACAAGAGCGCAACAAAATAGCGAAAGAAGCTTTTCACCGCTGCACCTCTGACTTAATGGTTCTGGTAGCCGTTAATTGGTTATTACCCGCAATACATGTTCCGGTGCTGTTCAAAATAAAATAGGTTGCTGAACGGCTACTAACCGCTGGACGCTGTCCACATAATACAACCACTGAACACTGTGACAATCCGATAGAATTTGTATCTAACATCAAAGTTAATACCGTCGTTGGCATAATTGAGCCATCCGTAATCTGATTGCATGACAGAGAGTTGCGCAAAACACGATACAACCCAGCTTCCAGACCGGCATTCGCCGTAGCCTGAGCTCTGACACCTAAAACCTCATAACTCACCGTCTCTTGTGAAGAGCTCAGAATACTGCTCAGTGCCGAGGCTAACAGGCCAAAGATAACAATAATAAAAACGGCCATCACCAGCATTGACCCCTGCTGCGACTTAACAAAAGGTATATTCGATGAGTTGCGATCAGGGGACATAATTCACCTGCATCCGCCGGTTCAGGATCAGTTTATTACCATCGTTATCGGTGGTGAGTTGTAGCGATAGATCAAGCGCTGCATTGTGTGACAACGTCGGAGCTGTCACTTTAAACAAACTACTGCTGCTAACATGTTCCGCCATTAAACTGCTGTAAGCTGAACCCGCTGTCGCTTGGGCGATAAACCAATCAACTGTTTTTGCTGTACCATAATTCGTATTGTAGTTTGCATAACGATAAAGCTGGTTATTAAACATGCACCAGCTAACTGGGCCATTTTTATCCAGCACGGTATAGCGTTTTCCCGTTGAATCAGAACTGAATGCAGCCGAGAAAGTCGCCGTGTTATTTAATGCTGAAAAAGCAGCGACCGACTTGACGCTATTATTGTCAGCCGAGGAATAAAGATCGGTGGCATCTTGTGAATGCACAGAGACGCGTCGAGCAACAGAGAGCGCCGATACAGTGCCTGTTTGTAAAATATCATTCGGGTTTTCAATCACGCTCAATGCCGCACTGGCCGTCGCCGACCCCAGATAAGAGCTGACCGCAGAAATTCGAATGTATTCAATGCATTTACCTTGATATGTCACATTACTAGCAAACGGGTCGCGCAAACTGAAGGGATGAACACCGGCGATTTCCCGACTCAGACGTTCCAATACAAACCGGGCTTCGGCGATACGTTGCTGCTGAATAGTACTATCGCTATACAGTTGCACCGTCTGACCAATAAAGCGGGATGAAATGGTGCCAACAATGCCCAACAACACGATCACCACGACCAACTCAACCAGCGTAAACCCTCGATAACGCATCAATAGTTACTCCGATAGCTGGTAAACGGGATCGCCTCACCCGCAGGTGTGGTTATTGTTACGGTGATTTTTTTCGCCACATCATTGCGTGTGGTTAATCCAAGCAGCTCCGGCGCATTTTCCACACAAACTTTAATGCTGTAATTCTCATACAACGAGGTATCCAGCCCTTGCAGCTGCGCGAAAGCACTGCCTGTGATTGGTGCGTTACAGTAAAGGTTAAAATCATCAACATCATCAAAGGTGGTATAAGTTTCACCACTTTCAGCCCCCAGCGTAGTAGAACAATTTCCTACACTGCTTTCAGTCGTGATGTTTGTCGGATCAATGCTGCCACAATACTGATATTTCCCTGCATCAGTTTTACCAGTGCGATCTGAGTTTTCATCATACGAACGCGCCAAGGCATCCTGCAACATCGACTGTGCCAGCTCAGCAGCACGGATTTGATAGATAGGCTGGTTTTGCTTATTAAGCATCGGCAAAAAAGCACCGGTGATTAACAACATGACGATAGCAAACAACGCAATGCCTGCGACCAACTCCAGCAAAGTAAAACCCAAAGAGATGCGTCGACTAACACGCATGAATGTAACCTTCGGCTTCAATACAAACCTTCATTGTGGTTTCGCCAGTCAGTGTCACATTGGTCACCGATGTCGCTGGTCGCCCCCAGACATCAAAGGAAAGTAATTGTTCATTGCTAGTCAGCACTGAACATTGGGCCGTGTTTGCAGGGATCCAAGATTGGTTATTGCCGAAATGAACAACCTGACATTCGGCACTGTTGTTCATGGTTTGTAGCTGCGCTTGGCGTAATAGCTGGATCAGCTGATCACGAGCGGCAACCTGATCATAACCGGACGCGGTAAAAAAACGGGGTGCGGCAGTTACTGCCAGCACCCCGATTAAGATTATGACCAGTATGAGTTCAATCAGTGTGAAACCCCGATAGTTGGTCATAGGTGTATCAAATTAACAGCCGCCTACATTCGCAACAACAGTTGGAGGTGTAGTTGCTGATTGAGCTTCTGTATAGGTAACATTACAAGATGTTCCCGATGGAGCTGAATAGTCATGCGGTGTTAATACATATGTTTTCGGGGTAGTAGAGGTGGTGGTTACATCCCAATCATTTGTTGAGTTTTGATTTACATCAATTACAGCACCAATCCCGGCAGCAAGAGCACTAGGGTATCCAAACGCCAAGGTAACGTCAGATCCGTTAATGGATACTTCACCCGGTGAAACCTTATCTTGCCCAGCAATAATGGCTTTGGAATAAACCATTGACGCAGCCGCTTTAACTGCTCCACTTAATCCATTTACAGTGGATGTACGAGCGTCATTTTGCAAATTGATAAATCTCGGCGCAGCAGTCACCGCCAAAATACCCAGAATCACAATAACAATAATCAGCTCAATCAGCGTAAAACCTGCACTACGTTTCATACTTGTTCCTATCTATAAAGTTGTTGGTTATTTCATCTTGCCAGCGGAGTGTGATGCAGGCCTGATTCAATCTTAATTGACTGTATCTTATGCGTAAATCATTACACAAGTAAGCATGTGCAAATTTAATTCCCAATCGCAGAAAACTGCACTAATTGTTGTTGGAAATCATAATTCAACAGGGCTGTTTCCGTTTCATAATGACAACCATGCGCTTGTCGAATGATATTCTGTATTAACGGTTTTGGTTCTTCCGCCAACAACACTTTCCATAAAATCCGACAATCGTCCTTTGTTTTAATCAGCGGCCAACCAGATGACTGCATTTGCAGTTGGTAACCTTCTATTGTCCAATTGGCTGGTTTGTGTTGCATCCGCCATTGTTGCTGAAGCAGTGGCAATCGCTCATGCCATAACTGTGCGCGAAGTTTCAATGCGACCTCTGCTGCATCTTGCTGACGTTGATTCGCAAAATACAGCAAGCTGGCCGCCAACACGCCGATCACCACCACAACCACCAGCATTCGGAACAAAGCTAACATTTGCGATTCAGCATTGTCCGATAGAGTCATTTATTTTCCTTTAAATACGCGCATCATATCCCACATCGGGGTGAAGATGCCCAACGCCAGGATCAGCACCATAATGGCCACTATCACGATCAAGATCGGTTCAATTTTCGCGGTCAGTGTTTTTAAATCGTAGTCCACTTCCCGCTCATAATATTCCGCCGCCTCCTGAATCATCTGATCGACCATGCCGGTTTCTTCACCGACCGCGATCATTTGGATCACCAACCCAGTGAATAAATGGCTATTGGTCGTAATACGCAATAAGCTTTCACCACGCTCGACACCGCTGCGCATTTCACGTACATGCTGACCGATATAGACGTTATCGACCGCATCAGCCACCATACTCAGCGCCTGATTGATCGGAATGCCGGAACGTAACATCATTGCAAAACTACGACAAAAGCGCGCCATTAACGCCCGTTTCAATATCGAACCGACGATGGGCAAACGCAGTTGGTGACGATGCCAAAACATCATGCCGGTTGCAGTTTTTAACCAGCGGCGCACAGCAAACACCGTCAATCCGGTTCCGGCGAGCAAAGCTGGCCAATAACTGACAAAAAAATGCGATGTCGCCAGTAATATTTTAGTTGCCCACGGCAATTCGGCACCAAAGCGGGCAAAGATATTGGCAAAGGTCGGAATAACAAAAATGTTCAGTACGGTCATGGCGATCGCTAATGCGATCAGGACAAAACCCGGATAGCGTAGTGCTGTTTTAATACGTTTGCGGGTTTCCATTTCCAGCTCAAAATAGCGAGTGAGCTGTAAAAAAGCCTCTTCCAGCTTACCGGTGTTTTCGCCGACATGAATGATGGCCACAAACAGGCTGCTGAACACATCAGGGTGTGTCTGCATGGATACCGAAATTGGTTTACCGTTACCTAAATCTTCTTTTAGAGTTGCTAATGCGCGACGTAAAGCATCGCCCCGCGCATTTTCTTCCAACCCGTGAATGGCACGCAGAATAGGAATGCCCGCTTTTGTCAGCGCGTACATCTGACGCGTGAACATCACCAGCTCTTCCAGCGTGATCCGTTTAGAGAAAGCCAACGACCAGTTCAGCGTGATACCGGCGGATTTTGCTTTCTGCTCGGTCAGTGCGGTGGGCATGATGCCGCGCCGCATCAGTTGTTCCGCGACGGCCATTTCGTTGACACCGTCAAGCTCACCACTGACGGCATTGCCCTGATTATCACGCCCTTTAAAGTGGTAATGCGGCATGTTTAGATCACCACTTCAGCAAGACGTAATACTTCATCTAATGAGGTGATCCCCTGCCCGGCATAATCCAGTGCGACATTCACTAATGGCCGGTAGTGTTTACTTTCCCGCGCAGCACGGGCAAAACTTTCGGCGTCATTACTGCGCAAGGCATCCATCATCGGCAGATCAAGTTCTAATAACTCATACACGCCGATCCGCCCTTGATAACCGGTGAAGTTACAGTTGTGACAACCAGAACCCTTTTTAAATTGCATCAAGCGGGTGTTAACACCAGATAAGTGCTCCAGCCAACTGTGCTCGCCATCGTCGGGCTGATAAGGTTGTGCACATTTATGACAAACCCGCCGCACTAAGCGTTGCGCGACAATCGCGCGTAAACCACTGGCCACCAGATAACCGGGCGCTTTCATGTCGATCAGACGTAATGCGCTGGTAATGGCATCATTAGTATGCAGCGTACTTAACACTAAATGGCCGGTTAGTGCACCGCGCAGACCAATTTCGACAGTTTCATCATCCCGCATTTCCCCCACCAGCAGGATATCGGGATCTTGCCGCAAGGTGGCACGTAACACCGCCGAAAAAGTCAGCCCAATTTTGGGATTAACTTGCACCTGATTAATACGCGGTAACCGATATTCCACCGGATCTTCCACGGTGATAATTTTGCTACCGGGTAAATTCAGCTCTGACAAAGCACCATACAGCGTGGTGGTTTTACCACTACCGGTCGGGCCAGTAACCAAGATCATACCGTGCGGACGTTGTAATTGCTGGCGAAATCGGGTCAGGATATCCGGTGGCATACCGGTTTGTTCCAGCGTCAGTAATCCAGCTGATTGATCCAGCAGACGCATAACGACCGATTCACCATGTTGTACCGGCATGGTCGACATACGGACATCAATATCATGGCCGCGCACTTTGATATTAAACCGGCCATCTTGTGGCAGACGTTTTTCGGAAATATCCAAACCGGCGACCAGCTTCAGACGCAAGACTAACGCCTGCGCAATACGCGTTTCATTCAGTACGTTTTCCTGCAATGTGCCATCGATACGCTGACGGATACGCAGTACTTTTTCGTCCGGCTCAATGTGAATATCGGAGGCCCGCATTTGTACCGCATCTTCAAATAAGGAACGCAGCAACTTGACGACCGTGGCATCACTTTCATTCGTGATCGCATCTACCGGACCAAAATCCAGCGCTGAAGATTCAAACTCGTTATGCAGCTGTTCGGCAAAGGTTTCGATTTCGCGGGTACGCCGGTAGAGTTTATCGAAAAACTCCAGCAACTGACTTTCGCGTGCCACCGCCAGTTTAATCTGCCGCGGTTGTATCCGTTGTGCCAAGACATCTAACGCCGCCAAATCAGCGGGATCTGAGAGTGCAACCGTCACCGACTCGGCGGTCATATGCACCGCTAACGCACGATAACGGCGCGCATAGGCTTCCGGGATCAACTGCACAGCCTGCGGCTGAATAGTCAGTTTCGTCAGGTCGAAAAAAGGAATATCCAGCTGCTGTGCTAAGAACATCAGCAGTTGTTCTTCACCGATGAAATCCAGCTCAATCAGCGTGGCACCCAATTTCCGGCCATGCTGTTTTTGCTGCTGCAACGCCAGTTCTAGCTGTTCCGCACTGATAATACGTTCAGCCACTAACAGGTCACCAAGCCGCATACGTAAACGAGGTTGCGTCATATCACGGCTCCAGATGTTGAATGCGTTGTTGGGCAAACCGGCGGGAAGCTGCACTCAGCTGGTTATCCAGCAAGGCGCGACGATAGGCTTGTTTGGCGTCATTCAGCAGACCTCGTTGGTCTTGACTGATGGCTAAGCCCAGCCACCAACGACCAATATTGGGCTGTGTTCGGGTCAACGCCAGATAGGAATAACCCGCTTCTGAAGTTTGCCCCAACTGTTGTGCCAAAGCGGCACGCATAGCATAAAAATCGAGGTTATTGGCAACCGTAGGTGAAATGGCAACCAGTGATTGCAATGCGGCCTGTTTATCACCCATGGCCTGCGCCACTCTGGCTGCCAGTAAACGCAGATCGGCATTGGTCGGCATCAACGTAATACCTTGCTGCAACACATCCCGCGCGGCGCTTAATTGATTTTCACCATAATACAAGGCTGCCAGTTGTTTGCGGCTGTTATAGTCCAACGGATCATTCGCCAGTACTTGTAACAGTGCCTGTTGTGCTGCCACATTATCTCGGCGTGCAATCGCTTGCTGATATTTACGCCGCTCAAGTGCCGCTATCTCGCCGGGAGAGAGTTTTTGTTCTTCAACATGCATCTCGCCCAATGGTTCAGCTTCTGCCGTTGGCTCTTCAGCATAAATCGCCGACTGCTCACTGCTTTCCGCAGTCTCCACTGGATTGGGTTCTACCGGTGCCGTTTCCTGTTCCGGCTTGGCGATCGCTTGTTGGGTATTTTTTGATTTCTGCTGACCCGTTGCGGTTTGTGGTGTTACTGATTTTTTTACAATCGTCGTTTCCGGCGCTTTTTCTACCGGTTCGGCAATAACCACTGGTACCGCCGCGCTGGCAGGGCGTGCAGTTACCGCAACAGTAGCGGATGGAGTAGTAGCCTGCGGTACAATCGATGAAATCACCGCCGTTGCTGGTGCCGACTCTGTGGACAGTTTTTTTGTGGTGCTCGCAACAGGATGTAAGCGTTGCTGCAACGGCTGCCACCACAACCATAATGACAGCGGCAATAATAATAAAATCCACCAATACCATCCCGGCAGACGCCGCGTGGAGGGGCGATAAATCGGCGCGATATCCGCTTTCGCTGGCTGTGCATCCAGATCTTTCAGCATGCGGTTAATCAGACTCATACTAACCGGCTCCCTATTCCTGCTAACACGACCCCGGCTAAAATCAGCACCGCCCCCCAGCCTAACCAGGCCACCGGTGGCGAAGCATCTTCTGTATCCTGAGCGGCACGAAATACATCACGCAAGCGGATCCGGACCTGATGCCGGCCATACGCCTGCATCAGACATTTGTGTGCTAAAATATTGATCAAACGAGGAATTCCACGACTGGATTGCCATAACAGGCGAGCAGTTAATCCACTGAAGAGTGGCAGGCCCCGATAGCCGGAAACTTGCAACCGGTAGGCCAGATAAGCGCTAGTTTCGGCTGGCAATAGCGGGCGTAGACGATAAGAAAATGAGATGCGCTGCCGCAACTGGCGTAAATGAGCTTGTGCCAGTCGCTGGTCTAACTCAGGTTGACCAAATAAAATCACTTGCAGCAGTTTGCTCGATTCAGTTTCCAGATTCCCAAACAGGCGGATTGCTTCCAGCGCCTTGTCAGATAAAGCCTGCGCTTCATCCAGCAATAACACGATCTGTTTACCTTGCTGACGTAATTCGACCAATCGATGATGAATCGCATCGGTCAGACTCAATGTATCGGCACCAGGCGCCAAACCCAGTTCTGTGGCTAATGCTTGCCGTAACTCTTCAGCTTCTAGGCAGGGGTTGGGCAGATAAGCCGCCTGGTAATTTTCCGGCAATTCATTAAGAAATTTACGCAATAAGAGAGTCTTACCGGTGCCAACCTCACCAGTAACTTTGATAAAGCCTTCACCGCTGGTTAACGCCACCCGCAACACCTGTAATGCCTCTTCATGCGGTGGTAAACCATAATAAAAACCGGTATTTGGTGTTAAACCAAATGGCGTTTCAGTCAAACCAAAGTGCGTCTGATACACGGATTACCTCTGGGTTGGATACCATTTTTCCAGCAATTGCTCGGAACGTTGTAACTGTTGTTGCCAAGTATCCGCATTTACCACTTGGGGTTTCAGCATGATCACCAATTCTGTTTTGCTGGTGACATCTTTTTTATTGGTAAACAGCTCACCCACGCCCGGTAAATCACCCAACCAAGGCACCTTGCTCACTTGTTGTTCTTTGTTGGTACGCATCAGTCCACCAATAACAATGATGTCACCAGATTTTGCCTGCACCACGGTATCGGACTCACGAATATTGCTAAACGCCATCGGTAAGGTAACTGTACTGTTGGTCGCCGAGGAGCTACCGTTGAGCCCGCTCAAATCGATTTTCTTTTCTTGTTCGGTGATATCAATGACGGATGGATGCACATGTAACAATACGTTATTGTCATCATCAATTTGCGGGGTGACATCCAGCGCGATACCAGAGAAAAACGGCGTCAGTTCAATATCTGGCGTAGTCGAAGAACTGGTAGTGCTCGACTGGGTGGTTGATGAAATTCCAGTGACGAAATATTCATCGTTACCCACTTTAATCACCGCTTTTTGATTATTAGTCGCCGTCACACGCGGGCTGGACAACGTATTTACATCACCCTGCGTTTTTAGCAGATTCACGACAGTATTGAAGTTCCCTTCCGACAAGGTAAAACTGGCACCACCGCCTAATGCCGTGGCGATAGTATTACTGGTCGTCGGCATGGTGACTTGCGATGATCCGGTAATCAGCGCCTTACCATTCCAGATATTAAATTTATCCCACTGCACACCCTGCTCATAACCTTCGCTCAGTTTTACTTCCAGAATTTTGGTTTCCAGAATGACCTGACGTTTCAGATGCTGTTCGGAAGTTTGTAAAAATTCTCGCACGGCTTTGAGTTCACTTGGCATGGCTTTGATCGTCACCAACCCCGCCTGTGGGTTAACTACAACGACACGGCCTTCGCCACTGCCAATCAAACCCACCAACGCTTTTTGCAGCTCGGCCCACAGATCAGAGCGAGTATCGGTATCGATCTGGGTGCCGTTGGTCGAGGAACTATTATTTGTACCGGAACTGTTATTGTTGGTGTTGTTACTACTACCGCTGGAACCGGTTGAAGTAGAACCATTATTTTTCGACTGGGAAATGGCACCGGTATTCACCGCTGTGCGGGACTGTCCGTCGCGGGTCATCATCAGATAGTTTACGCTGAAGGTTTCCGTTTTCAGCTCAGCAGGGTAAACATGATAAATGTTACCGACCCGGCGAATATCAAAACCATACATCTCAGCCACGGTTTGTAACACTTCCGGTAGCGTCACTTCCCGCAGATCCAGCGTGATCAAACCGCTGACACCCGGATGCACAGCCACGCTGTAGCGATCATCTTGCATTAATGACGCAAAAAATTCCGGGGCTGAAACTTCCTTGGCCGACACGCGGAAACGCCGCTCATTGACGACTGGCGCAGAAGCCGTGGTCGGAAAAGCCGAGGGCGCAAGTTCAGCCTGAACTTCATCCGGCACTTGTAATGCGGTTTGTTCTTGTTGCACCTGGCGTAAAGTCTGCTTTGCCTCTTTTGGCTCAGGATGGTTATAGCTCACGCATCCGGCCAGCAGCAGTGCCAATGTCAACGATGTTAATTTCAGCATCCGTTATTCATACCTGACTTTATGAGAAAATAAGCGCAGTGTGTGCCGAACTCCATCAGCCTCCACCACTACGCGATCAGCATAGATTGCCTGTACACGATAACGCCCAACTCGCGTTCCTTCATGACAAGCATGCCCATCCAGCACCGCTTTACGTTGCTTAGGGCCATAAATAATGCTTTGTAATACGGGTAACTGACTGGCTGTTGTCTGCGTCGAATTAGCCGCCGAAGCCGTCGTTAACGGCTGCGTAGGATCGGGTAATTCATCAGCTCGGACTATGCCACTCAACAAGACGAGCAGCAGAACACAACGCAGTAATGAATACCGTGACACTAACTCAACCACGGATAAACTCCTTACTGTCACCCAATGTGTATAAGATCACTTCCACCGTACCCTGTGGGTATAACCCCACTTGATAGTGCAACGTTTGCCAGTAAAAATGCTGTGGTAACCCTTCCAGCGCATGCAGATAGGCATAGATATCCGTATAGCGCCCTTGCAGTACCAGTTTCACCCCATGCCGGTAATAGTTAACCGCTGATTTTTCTGGCAATAACGGCGTTGGTTTTAGCGACGTTAACGACTGTAATTGCAATTTCCCGGAACGCACCAACATTTGTTGCAAGGTCTGCGCCATCCGCGCCGCTGGGATCAACCCGCCGGTCTGGGTTTCCAGAAAGGCATCCAGTTGCAGTAATTGGCTGTTGGTGGCTTGTAATTCCGTACGCACAGCCAGATTAGGATCTTGCTGCAAACGAGCTTTTAGCACTTCCAATGCCGCGGTGGTTTGCTGTTGCTGTGCCGTCTGCTCACGGATCTGCTGTTTGGTCTGTTGCCAATGCAACATCGAGGGTTCTAGCCACCAAGTGTAAAATGGGAAACCCAAGAGCACCCAACCGACCAATAACATTAAGAACCGCTCGCGGGTGCTTAACTGAGCTGTTTTTTCAGACCAACGTTGCCATGTAGTTCGAATCATGGAGCCGTCCCCGCTGCTGCCGAGGTGGTGTTCTCTTTGCTTTCTAAATGAAACTGCAATGCGCCCGATTTCTGGCGTTGCACCTGTAAAGCCGAAAACGTGCGATCACGTAATTTAGGGTAATCACCAAAATGACTCAGCCACGCCGGCACCGCATCATTACTGGCCGCTTCTCCCTGCAAACGTAATTGGTTATTTTCAATATCGAATGACTGCAATGCAATGCCCGGTGTACGCGCTTGTGCCAAATCAAACAACCAAGCGGAAAAACCTTCGTTCTGCAGCGCGCCGATTTGATTCAAATGTGTTTGTAATTGCTGTTTACTGCGCAGTTCCTCCTGCCGCAACGTCAGCTCCCGCGCTAAAGCACCATCAGGATGACGTTGTTGTAATTGCGCATTCAACGTTGTGCGCTGAGCATCTAATTCGCTCATTTGCTGTTGTAATGTTTGTTGCTGGTGCACACTTTGTTGCAGCAGGATCTGCATGACAACCCCGATCAGCAATAACAAACCCAGCAAACATCCCCAAGCCTCAGCGATTTGCGACAAACTCAAATACTGACGTTTAGGATGCAATTCCGGCAAATACAGATTGATGCGTTTTTTCATACCGGTTGGCTCTCCAACAAGGCACCATAGACCGGCAGAAATTCCATGTTAGATTCTTTAGCTGCTATTTTCATCAACTGCGTCGGCACACCAAAATAGCGATTGAGTGTCTGTAATAACAACTCGGCGGAATCGAGCGTGTTAATGGCAACATTGATAGTCGCGACTTCCGGTAGTTTTAACTGACTGACCAGATAATCAAAAGAGCGTTGCATTTCTAACGTAAGATTGTCGAGTAAAGTAGTAGGCCATTGTGCCGATGGAAGTTGAACTAACGGCATAAAACCGCGTAACACACGGCTGAAACACAGTTGCCCTTTATAAACGGCCAGCAGTAATAATTCGCGCTCGGCTAATTGATATAACAACACTTCCACTTTGGCTGTTTCACCAAATAAAGAAGCCAGTGCTAGTTCATCAATGAGTACTGATTCCAACTCTGCCACCGGTTGTAAAGCTTTCTGCCATTCTTGAATACGGCTTTTCGGCGTACACACAACCTGCAATCGCGGACGGGCCTGTGGATTAGTTACGCTATCATAATAATCAACAGCAAGTTGCGTAACCGGTTCGCTGGTAAAGTCTTTGATCGCCCACGGTAAAGCACCCACCAGCTCTTCTGCCGGCACATCGGGGCGTTCTATCGACAACTGCTGATATTGGCTGCTATCCAATACGACCCGTACTTTACTGTTGAGTATTCTCTTTTCGCGGAATAACGCGGCCAGCACCCCAGGCCACGATTCCCCTAATGGGATAGGCTGACGAACAAACACTGGGGGTTCACCGGAAATGGCTAGAAATAGGTGATCAGGCAGCAGCATGACGCTGACCGTAGTGACAGTTTTCGTACGACGCCGAAACAGTGAAGATCCTTTCATGTCACAACCAGTCCATTGCTTATCGAATACAGATTAAAAATAGAGATTGTCGAGTGTAACATGCTATTTATAAAGGTGAAGAAACCTAACATCGGCTTATCACGGCAGGGTCACGTTATCTTGGCCCTTGATGCATTTTTCAGCCTCCCGGAGGGACGCTATGGAACTTAAACAGCGGCATTTGGAACAAGCCAGTCAGCAAGGTTTGTTGACGCCGGAGCAAGTCTCTCCATTATGGAACTATCTGCAATCTTTACCGCCAGACAGTGCCTCTTTCCGGGCTACGCATATCTTGTTTTATCTGGGTGGTTTGATTGCGATCGCTGCGATGAGCCTGTTTATGACGCTGAGCTGGAATGCCTTTGGCGGCATCGGTATTTTCCTGATTGCCTGTGGTTATGGTGTCGCCGCTTGTCTGGTGGCCGATTGGCTGTTGTGGCAGCAACGCCAGCCTATTCCAGCCGGTCTACTGGCCGCATTAGCTGTGACTATGGTACCGCTGGCTATTTATGGCCTGCAGGCCAAATTGGGCTACTGGGATGCGTCACATACCGAATACCGCGATTTTCATCGTTACATCGATTGGCGCTGGCTGATGATGGAACTCGGCACCTTACTGTTTGGTACCATTTTACTCTGGCGTTACCGGTTACCCTTTATGGTGATGCCGCTGGCCGTAGTACTGTGGTATCTGAGTATGGATCTGACTCCATTCCTGTTTCAAAACGACGATTACAGCTGGCATCACCGACAACAAGTTTCCATGGTGGTCGGTTTGCTGATGCTGGCATTAGCGTTTTACATCGATCTGCGCACGCGGCATACACTCGATTTTGCCTGGTGGATCTACCTGTTTGGTCTCATGGCCTTTTGGGGTGGCTTATCCATGCAGCATTCCGATAGCGAACTGAACAAATTTCTCTATTGCCTGATCAATCTGTTACTGATCACTGTCGGTGGCATGATTGGACGCAGGGTATTTGCCATATTTGGCGGCATGGGCGTGGCGGGTTATCTCGGTTATCTGGCGTGGGATCTGTTCCAAGACAGTTTAATTTTTCCTTTCATACTGTCGTTGATTGGCTTAGGTATTATCTGGTTAGGTCTGCTCTGGCAACGCCATGAAGCTAAAATCCAACACCAGTTACAACGTCATCTGCCGGCGGCCTGGCGGGAATTACTGGCACAACGGCGTTGAATATCATCCGGCGCCGTCTGTTATCGCAGGCGGTGCTATTTGGATTTTATCCTCGCCTATATCTGTTTTTCGCATAATGATTTCCAATTTTAGACGTCTAAACATCCAAATGTCCGTTGACATGCACCAGGATGACTCGTAGCATGATCGCCTGAGAATACATCGCTATTCAGTCTGAATTTCTATGACCACCAAGTAATGGTGGATATTTGAGTAAATAACGGTTCCCTTATGATTAAGTTATCTTCCCTGTCAAAAGTGTATGGCGAAGGAAAAAGCGCCTTTTACGCTTTGAAAGGTATAGAACTCGATGTTCCCGCCGGCCAGATCGTCGGTGTGATTGGTGCATCCGGCGCAGGTAAAAGTACCCTGATCCGCTGTGTTAATCTGCTGGAACGTCCCACACAGGGCCGTGTGGAAGTCGATGGTGTCGATCTGACTGCGCTGGACGAGCAGGCGCTAACGCTGGCACGCCGTAATATCGGTATGATCTTCCAGCATTTTAATCTGCTCTCTTCCCGTAACGTGTTTGAGAATGTCGCGTTACCGTTAGAGCTGGCCAACTGGCCAAAAGAGAAAATTACTGCGCGCGTCAATGAGCTGTTGGAGCTGGTCGGTTTAACCCATCGCGCCAAAGCCTATCCGTCACAACTGTCCGGCGGTCAGAAACAACGCGTCGCCATCGCTCGTGCGTTAGGCCCGGCACCGAAAGTATTGCTGTGTGATGAAGCCACTTCCGCGCTCGACCCACAAACTACGCAATCGATCTTGGCGTTGCTGAAAGAGATCAACCAGAAACTGGGCATTACTATTTTGCTGATCACCCATGAAATGGGTGTGGTGAAGAGTATCTGCGACTCGGTGGCACTGCTCGATCAAGGCAGCATCATTGAACAGGGCGAAGTTGGTTGGTTTTTTGCCCACGCCAAAGCCCCGCTGGCCCGCGAATTCATTCGTTCCAGCCTGCATCTGGAGATCCCGGCGCCATATCGTGAACGGCTGCATAAAACCGCAAGCGACGGGCAAATCCCGTTACTGCGCTTAGGTTTTAGCGGTAATACCATCGATACACCGGCTATTTCCCATGCCAGCCGCCAGTTTGGTATTGATGTGAATATTTTAAGCGCCAGCATTGAACAGATCGGCCACTCCCGGTTTGGTTTCCTGCTCGTGGAATTGCAAGGTGATGAAAGCGCCCAACAAGCGACTATCGCTTACCTGCAACAGCAACAGATCGACGTCGAGGTATTAGGTTATGTTCACCAGCATGCATGAGTTGTTATTACTGGCGCTGGGTGAAACGCTGTGGATGGTGTTCGCTTCTGCGCTGTTCGGCACCATTTTAGGCGTGCCATTAGGCATTGCCCTGCATATCACGAAACCAGGGCAAATTGCCGCGCGCCCGCTCTTAAACAAAGCATTGGGTACCATTGTGAACGTGGGCCGTTCCGTTCCATTCATCATCTTGCTGGTCGCAATTATTCCACTGACCCGTCTGATCATCGGCACCAGTATCGGCACCAATGCCGCGATTGTGCCGCTCGCTATTGGCGCGATCCCGTTTCTGGCGCGGCTGGTGGAAGGTGCGCTGATGGAAATTCCAGCCGGTTTGATTGAAGCGGCACAAGCGATGGGCGCCACACATCGTCAGATCATCCGCAAAGTGATGTTACCGGAAGCACTGCCCGGCATTTTAAACGCCGTAGTGATCACGCTGGTTGCACTGGTGAACTATTCCGCAATGGCGGGTGCGATTGGTGGTGGCGGTTTGGGTGATGTCGGTATCCGTTATGGTTACCAGCGCTTTGACCCGGCCATCATGCTGATCACCGTCGCTATCTTAGTTATTTTGGTACAACTGATTCAAAGTATTGGTGAACGTTTAGTCAAACTTGTCGACCACCGTTAAAGCAAACACGACTAAAAAAAGTAAACACGCTGTTGCCGATAGTCGCGCAGTAATCATGAAAACAAGGAGTAAACCATGAATTTATTCAGTAAAGCTATTTTGAGTGCGGCAATTATCGGGATCGCATTAACTGGTTGTGGCGAGAAAAAAGATAACCACCTGAAAGTGGGTGCCATTGCTGGTGCGGAAACACAGGTTGCTGAAGAAGCCGCTAAAATCGCCAAAGAGAAATTTGGTCTGGAAGTGGAAATCGTCCAGTTCAGTGATTTCGCCACACCAAACGTAGCCCTGAATGATGGCAGCATCGACGTCAATGCATTCCAACATAAACCATATCTGGACTCACAGATCAAAGATCGTGGTTTCAAACTGGTGGCTGTAGGTAACACTTTTGTTTACCCAATCGCCGGTTACTCTAAAAAAATCAAAACGGTTAGCGAGCTGAAAGAAGGTTCACAGATCGCCGTACCAAATGATCCAACTAACCTGGGCCGTTCACTGCTGCTGCTGCAAAAACAGGGTCTGCTGAAACTGAAAGATGGCTCTGGTCTGTCTGCAACTGTGCTGGATATCGTAGAAAACCCGAAAAAAGTGAAGATTGTTGAACTGGAAGCCGCTCAGCTGCCACGCGCACTGGAAGATGTGGATCTGGCGGTCATCAACACCGTGTACGCTTCTCAGGTTAACCTGCAGCCAACCCGTGATGGCTTGTTTGTCGAAGACAAAGAATCACCATATGTGAATCTGATCGTGGCGCGTGAAAACAACCAAAACGATGAGAAAGTGAAGAACTTCGTGAAATCTTACCAAGATGAAGCAGTGTTCAAAAAAGCCACTGAACTGTTTAACGGTGGCGTAGTAAAAGGCTGGTAATTCTACCTTCACTTACTACACACAACGGCCGGCATTTGTCGGCCGTTTTTGTTTAGAGAACGCCGTCAACGACGCTGCAATTTCAAGTACGATGGGTATAATTCACTTAAACCCATTGTGCACAATTCATTATGACCGCTGAAAAATCGTCTGATCTGTTATTACTGGATAACCAGCTTTGCTTTGCGCTCTACAGCGCCAGCAATGCCATTGTGCGCGCTTATCGCCCCTTACTGGAGCAACTCGACCTGACGTATCCGCAATATCTGGTGATGCTGGTGTTATGGCAGCAGGATGGTGTCAGTGTGAAACAATTGGGTGAGCAGCTTTTTCTGGATTCCGGCACCCTCACGCCGTTGTTAAAACGACTGGATATGAAAGGATTAGTCCGGCGGGAACGCAGTGAGCAGGATGAACGCGTGCGTGTTTTAACGCTGACAGAACAAGGCAAGGCACTAAAAAAACAGGCCGCAGACATTCCGTTAAGAATGCGCGACCAGCTTCATATTTCAGATACACAACTGCAAGTGCTGAAGATCCATTGTGAGCAGGTACAACAGCAGTTGCATGACCAAAACGATTAATCTTTTTGCGGGAACTGCATATCCTGATACCGCACAAAACTCGTTTTGTTTTTCAGCTTATAACCCAGCCATAACATAAAGAAGATTGGAATACCGATATAGGTTGCAGCAGCGCCTTTCCAATCAATTACATCAGCCGTAAAGGCAGTGTAATCCTGCCCTAATGTCACCAGTAGACACAATAGGAACGCCAACAATGGGCCAAATGGGAAAAACAAGGCACGATACGGCAACTGGTGTAATTCCCCACCCTGCAGCAGATAACCTTTACGAAAGCGGTAATGACACACGGCAATGCCAAGCCAGGCGATAAATCCGCTCATGCCAGACGCACTCATCAGCCACATATAAACCGCCTGATCACCAAACAGCGAAGTCAGGAAGCACAACATGGCCACCAGTGTGGTTGCGATTAATGCATTCACCGGCACACCGTTACGACTCAAACCGGCCAGCCATTTCGGTGCCATGCCATTACAGGCCATGGTGTAAAGCATGCGCGTAGAGGCGTACATCCCTGAATTACCGGCAGAGAGGATCGCCGTCAGAATAACGCTGTTCATCACCGCTGCTGCTAATGCCAAACCGGCACGATCGAACACCAATGTGAACGGGCTGGCACTGATATCCGTGACATCATTTTTCAGCAATTGCGGATCGTTATACGGCAGCAACACACCAATAATGAAGATCGCAAACACATAAAACAGCAGAATACGCCAAAATACCTGTCGTACAGCACGCGGAATATTCTTGCCCGGATTTTCTGATTCACCAGCCGCCACACCGATAAGCTCTGTCCCTTGAAACGAGAACCCGGCAATCATGGCCACACTCAGTAACGCTGGAAAACCACCGACAAACGGTGCATCACCCGTGCTGAGATTGCTCCAGCCCGGATGCGAATCACCGTGCATGATGCCAAACACCATCAACATACCGATACCGATAAAAGCAATCACAGTCACCACTTTGATCAGTGAACACCAGAACTCCGCTTCACCAAAACCTTTCACGGTAAAACCATTCAGCGCCACGATGATCGCCAGAAAGCCCGCGCTCCAGATATAACCCGGTACTTCCGGAAACCAGTATTTCATGATGATTGCGGAAGCAGCTAATTCGACCGCCACGGTGATCGCCCAGTTGTACCAATAGTTCCAACCCTGCGCGAAACCAAAGGCCGGATCAACAAAATGGCTGCCATACGCCGCAAATGAACCGGAAACCGGCATAAAGGCCGCCATTTCACCCAGACTGGTCATCAGAAAATAGACCATCAAGCCGATTAACAAATACGCTAACAGCGCGCCACCCGGCCCGGCATTGGCAATCGTTGCACCAGAGGCAACAAATAACCCTGTACCGATCGAACCACCAATGGCGATCATACTGAGATGCCGTGACTGCAATTTCCGTTGCAGACTCGGTGTGTGTGCAGAGGTTGTCATAACCCTTTCCCTTCTTCTGTTTACGCTGTTTTGCCTGCTTACTGTGTTTTTTTCGCACAGCAGCTTAAAAGGCCGCTAGAAATACGCAGCAAACCGGGTTTTGGCAAGGTTTTTTTAGAGGAAAAGATTAAATTTCTGGTATAAAAAACCAGCAATATTCGGTTTATTGAAATAAAACTTCAGAAGAGATGAATGAAATAGCGGTCTATATGCATTAACCACCATTTTACTCAATGGTGGCTGCATAACTATTAAAACTAAACCAGTAACACCTGTATGCCACGAGCTTCCAATGCGGCTTGATCGGCGTCACTGATACCGTGGTCGGTGATCACGATGTCGATCTTCTCAATCGGCACGACGACATTGGGGGTCTTCCGGCCGAATTTACTGGAGTCCGTCACCACGATGATTTGTTTCGCGGCCTGACACATGGCCTGACTCACCTGATACGCTTCAATAAAGGTGGTGGTGCCCTGCTCGATATCAAAACCATCGGCACCAATAAACAGCTTATCAAAGGTAAAGGCACGGAACGCCTGTTCGGCCAAGCCACCGTGAAACGAGGCGGAACGTTTACGGTAAGTGCCGCCCGGCATTAGCAAATTCATATTACTGTCGCGGGCCACGGCTTCATTCATGATATGCAGGCTGTTGGTCATCACGGTTAAGGCAACGCGTTCCACCAACCACGGCACCATCTGTAAGGTGGTGCTGCCGTTATCCAGAATAATGGACTCACCATCGTGCACCAGCGAGGCAGCTTTGGCGCCGATCCGCTGTTTGATACTCTGATTGAGCGCGGTTTTTTCATCAATGGTGCGGTCTTCCGCGATCGGTTGTGAGATCGCCTCCGCCCCGCCATAACGGCGCGTTACCAGATGGGCTAGCTCTAACTGTCGCAGGTCGCTGCGAATGGTCGCACCGGTAATATTAAAGTGGTTTGCCAGATCATTGACCGATGTTCTGCCTTGTTCCCGCAGATAACGTACTAACATTTCCCGACGAACTTCAACGCTCATATCAGACTCTCTATGCCAATCTATTACGAATAAGATACATGGAGATTTTCAAAACGAAAGAATTAAAATAAATTCATTATCATTTTGTTGACAGCGCGCAAGATACGGCTTCACGAACCGAAGGTTCCAGCCCGGAAATCATGCGATCAGATAACGGAATTCGCGCATGGATCAACGCAGATAATGGCGTCGGACGCGCAAAAATAGTCACACCTTTCATAATACTGGCATCAATAATCAGGCCGTTAGCATCATGTGCTAACACGACTAACGTTTTTGGTTTCCAACGTGACGATGTTTTGCCGATTTTCACTGTGCCTTTCAAACTCATGTTTTGCAGCATGCGATTGAAGGCGCGCATCTGCAAAAAACCGGTCACTATCTGTAAAACCCAGGCAAAACCGGCACAAATAATCAACGCATAAGTCGAATCCATTTTTCACCTCGTTTATGGAAAAAAGGCAGTGTAAAAACACTGCCAAACTAACAGGCATCCTCAGGAGCTGAACCGGGACCCTATTTACCCTGAACGTATATCAAACTTAGAACATCACCTGGCCGCCAGTGATATTGATCATCTGGCCGGTACAGTAGCTGGCCTCATCACTGGCGTAAAATTTCAGCACATTCAGTACATCCTGGTAATCGCAGCCACGTTTTAGCGGTACTTTATCAATATAGGTTTGTTCCACCTGATCTTCCGGAATACCTAATTTCTTCGCATATTGTGGCAGCAGTGACTGGAACATTGGGCTCTTCAGCAGATTACCCAGCATCAGTGAATGCACAGTAATGTTGTGCTCGGCCAGATCTAAAGCCAGTGACTGGGTTAAGCCAACGCCACCAAACTTGGCCGCGGAATAACCGGAATTGTGTTTTGAGCCCACTTTGCCGGATTTAGAGTTGATCTGAATGATGCGGCCACCGTTTTGTTTGATCATGATTTTGGAAACCGCACGGGCACACAGGAAATAGCCGGTCAGATTGACGTCAATGGAGCGTTTCCACGCATCCAGTGAGAACACATCAATCTTCGCCGCCTGCGCCACACCGGCGTTGTAGACCAGCAGGTCGATGCGGCCAAAACGTTCCGCAACCGCACCGACCAT
>NZ_OY781372.1 GCF_963676665.1 uncultured Tolumonas sp. | reverse complement strand
TGGTCATTCGCCTTTGCACTGGCACAGGGCAGTGAGTTTGCTTTTGTCTTGTTCTCTTTCGCCCAGCAACTGAAATTATTCGATAGCAAACTCACCTCACTATTGACGCTGACCGTCGCATTATCCATGGCCTGTACGCCATTATTACTGATCCTGAATAGCCGCTTGCAACTGAAATGGTTGCAACAGGCAGATCAACAGCGCGAAGCCGACCCAATTGATGAACAAGATAACCCGGTGATCATCGTCGGATTTGGTCGTTTCGGTCAGGTGATTGGCCGTCTGCTGCATGCGCACGGCATCGGTACCACGGTGTTGGATAATGATGTCGCCCATATCGATATGCTGCGGAAATACGGCTACAAAGTATTCTACGGTGATGCTGACCGCATCGATTTACTCCAGGCGGCTGGTGCGGATAAAGCCAAACTGCTGATTATTGCCGTGAGTAATCAGGCGAAATCAATCGCGCTGTGTGAGCTGGCACACCGCCATTTTCCGCAATTAAAAATTCTGGTTCGTGCGGTCGATCGCGCGCATGCACATCAGTTGCTGCAATTAGGTGTCGAATTGATCTATCGTGAAACAGTAGGCTCTGCGGTTGATCTGGGTGTTTCTGCACTACGTCAGCTAGGTATTCGGGGAAATTTAGCATGGCGTGCCGGACAAACGTTTAAAGAACACGATGAAAAACTATTACGCGAACAGACCGCATTCCTCGACGACGAAAAAATGTATATCACCAAGAGCGTGCAATACCGTCACCTGCTGGCGGAAATGCTGAAAGCGACTCAGGAAGATCGCCACAGCGAATTGATGCACGCCTGGGAACATATGGACGACGAGGATGCGGATGATGATCATGAGGGCACACACTAAGCCCGGGAGGATTTATGAACCAAGACTATACCTATCAGCATGTTTTAGTGGCACTGGATATTAACGACGACTTCCAGCCGATTCTGAGCAAAGCTATTGCACTGGCGCGTCGCAATAACGCCAAACTGTCGGTGCTGCACGTGGATATCAATTTGCGTGATCTGTACACCGAGATGGTTGATATCGACGTCGAACGTGTACAGCGCAAAGTGCTGGCCGATACCAAAAACAAACTGGACACCATTCTGGCCGGCATCGATTATCCGTTAGAGCGCAGCATGGTGATGTGTGGCGATTTGGTGGAAGAAGTGAACCAGGTTGTTGAAGCTCAAGGTGTTGATTTGCTGGTTTGTGGCCATCATCAATCCTTCTGGAACCTGCTGGCCTCGGCTGCCCGGCAATTAATGAACTCCGTGACCTGCGATCTGTTGATCGTGCCATTTAGCGGTCGTAAATAAAAAATTCTGTCAGTGATGTCTGCACAGGCATCACTATTTTTATACCTGTATCAAATTTTTTCTTTCATCCCTTGCTGAAAACACAAAATTTCAACATTTGTGTCTACACTAAAAATGATTTTTCATTAAGGAGACTCGACATGACAGGGTATCACGCCGGTTTAGATGACGAAGATGAAGATTTTGGGGATGGTCCGGAAGACGATGAAGGTTATGAACCGGACTGGGACGACGAAGATGACGAGTGGAACGAAGGCGAAGATGACTTCGACCTCGATCCAGATGATGAAGAAGAGTAAATTCGCTTAACGCCAGCAGCCCTGCTGGCGTTGTTTTTTGCGCAGCACTGAACTTTCGGCAGCAGCTGTTATACCATGACCGCATTACTTATTGCGTCTGACGCGATGACACGCCGATATCAGGAACAACCGCATGTCTGAATCTCATTTCGATACTGAAGATTTTCGTATCCCCGTCACCGTGCTGACCGGTTTTCTCGGCAGCGGTAAAACCACTCTGTTGAACTACTGGGTCAAACAGCCAGAAATGGCCAATTGCGCGGTATTAATTAATGAATTCGGCGCAGTCGGCCTCGACCATCATCTGGTAGAAAAACTGGATGATAATGTGGTGATGCTGGAATCCGGCTGTGTGTGCTGCACAGTACAAGGCGATCTGGTCAATGCGCTGCGTGATCTGTTTATGCGCGCCATGCGTCGTGAAATTAAACCCTTCCAGCGCGTATTGATTGAAACCACGGGGTTGGCTGATCCCGGCCCGGTGTTATTCACCCTGCGCAACGATCCGTTTTTTGCCCAACGCTATCGTTTCGACGGTACGGTTACTGTCGTCGATGTCTGCCATATCGAACAACAACTGACCCAACAATATGAAGCGGTAAAACAAGTGGCACTGGCGGACATGCTGGTGTTAAGTAAAAGCGATCTGGCTGATTTTGGTGTATTGCCGGGTGTTGAAGCGTTACTGCAACGTATCAACCCGATGGCAGCACGGCATATCGCCATCAAAGGTCAATTATCCCCTTCTGTGCTTGAGCAAAATGGCCCGTTTGGTAGTGGTTCACAACGCAGCACACAAGAGATCCGCCAGTGGTTGCAAGGCGCCATTACCGAGTTAGGCTTAGCATCACCGATGAAACCAGCCGTTGCTTCGCATTCCCCGTTAGTGGCCAATGCCCCGCTCAGCAGCGCACACAGTGATGTAGAAGCCTTCTGCCTGCGTTACACAAAACCGATGCCCACGGCACGTTTCCTCGATGGTTTACGCATGGTGCAGATGCGTTACCCGGAACGGCTATTACGCTTTAAAGCGATCCTCTGGCTGGAAGAACAACAGCAGCCGGTCGTGGTGCATGGCGTGCATGACCAGCTGTATCCGATCATGAATTTGCCAGAATGGCCAACCGGTGAACCAGTCAGTGAGCTAGTTTTTATCATGAAACAGACTGATCGGCGGGAAGTCGAAGAAATGTTGCAAGAAGAGTTTTTCCCTAAATATCCCAGATTCCAATATGAATAACAGCAGAACATGCTAACCGAGGAGGCATGTGACAATCTGATACAAACTGAAGGGTTGCATTTCGGCTTATGCCGGGGTATTTCTGTTGCCTCTTTGTGATCAAGATCAATTTTTGCAACATAATCGACGTTAGAACACTGACGTCAGGGAGCACATATGATCCGTAAAAATCCGTCAGGCCATCTGCCTGTTATTGCCGAATCAGCTTATGTCGATTCAACCGCGATCATCTGCGGTAAAGTCATCATTAAAGAAAATGTATTTGTCGGTCCTTATGCCGTGATCAGAGCTGACGAAGTCGATGCCAATGGTGAAATGGAACCGATTGTGATCGGTGCTAATTCGAACATTCAAGACGGTGTTGTCATTCACTCTAAATCGGGTGCTGCCGTCACGATTGGCGAATATACATCGATTGCCCATCGCTCTATCGTGCACGGCCCTTGCACCGTTGGAAATCGCGTATTTATCGGTTTTAACACCGTGCTGTTTAACTGTGAAGTCGGTGATGGTGCCGTGATCCGCCATAACTCGGTGGTTGATGGTCAGGATCTGCCAGCAGAATTTTATGTGCCATCCAGCACTCGTATTTGCCCGGAAAGCGACTTGAGCGAAATTCCACGCGTCACCGTGGCAGCCACCGAATTTTCCGAAGACGTGGCGCATACCAATATTGACTTGGTGAAAGGTTATAAAGCGTTGCAGAACGAGTTTTGATTTAGTTCTATAGCATTGAAATGAAATCCGTCTAAATTAACAATGGGTCTCATTTCAATAGCTATTCGTTAGTATTCTTATCACAACCAAGATACTCTTTATTTCCATTATCATAATCAAAAAACAAACAAGAGGTATCATTTTTTAAATATACATCTTCTTGATTTAACGAATATAGACCTACTCCATTTTTCTGTCTTCTCGTGACAGTAAAAAGCCGGTTTGAATAATTTATACATTTTTCATTGTTTTTTATTTGTTTTAGCAAGCATAATTGTACATAATCTTCATCGCTCTTGCCTTCAAATTCATTCTTAACAAATAAAATATATTTTCCATTGTTCAGCACATTCGTTTTATTCAGAATTAATTTTTTATTTTTCAACCAGAACTGAATAGCGCCTACCATGTTTTTTGGTGCCATACTGATGATTGCTATATATGATCCATTATCATTTTCAGACTTGTAGAAATCAACAATAGATACAGGTAGACAATAGTCGCAAGTGGAAATCAATATAAGGACAAAAATAAATATGACAGGAATATTTATCCTATTGACCAACTTCATTAAAAATCCTTATTTTTTATAAGACAAGCAAATTCGATCGTGTATTTGCCAATAATTATCACTTCAAGAACCGCAGTTATATGTTTTCCTATCTCCAGTTTCTTTGATATATAATTGGCAAACCCCTGATTTATATGAATATGTATCACCGAAAATCAAGTTAATCACACTTTCACTGTCTATTTTTTCAAAGTCAACAGACAGCAACCTATCTTTATAATTAAAACAACGTTTATTTTCTTTAATTTGCTTGGGAAGACAGAACTGAAACAGTTTTTCTTCTTCTAGTTTGGCTTCTTCCTCAATGTTGTTTTTTATAAAAAGAATAGAATCATACTCTTTGTGGTCGGTCACCATTTTTTTAAATTCTTCAGAATGCTCATCCCAAAAAGAAAGCATACTATCCTTTGTTAATGGAGGATTAGATAATGCAACAATAAGAGTGCCATCATTAGGCTCAAACTTGTATGTAGCAGAAATTTTTACTGGAAGCCAAAAAGAATGATATGAAGATATTATTGCTATTGCTATTGCTATTGCTATTGCTATTGCTATTTTTCTCTTAAAGAACATATTCGATTTAACTTTCATAGATCACCATTTATCTCTCTAACTATTATCATTTCTGTTATAAAAGGTTTATAGTTAAACTCGCTCCAACGTTGTAGCATGAACCAAGATTTAAACATTGCATCCGATTGAGCTACTTTACTCCCAGCCGTAATATCTTTCTTATCCAGCCCAAAGTGATCTTGAGCAACAATCTCAATTAACCCTCTAAATTTTTTATCCACTAGGTCGACATCTAATTTTGTCAATCTAATTTCCATACACCAAAGTGTATGAACACTTAGAACCAATCCATTAATGTAATCTTCTTTTTTATTAAATCCTGCATGTATTATTTTGTTTTTCCCAAAAGTCAGGTCATTGAAAACCTGTTCTAAATCTTCATTTCCCATTTCATAATTATTTCTTGTTAATTTATTTTTAATCATGATTTTTATTTTTTCAACGGTGTCATTCGTATTTTCATGATCATGTAATGCTTTGTTTAGCAATGAATGTGAAAACTTGCCTGTTTTATTTTGCTTGAACCTATTGATCATCGTTTCGCCCAATGATGAATAATCACCATACCATGAATAAATACTACATCGAGCAATCATCCTTCTAAAATGGATCTCTGCCGAATCAGAAAAAAAGCGTTCTGGGATCGTTGGAACTATTTCCATAATCATGGATTTAGACAAATCACCATGCTGCATATCATCGGCAACTGTATAATCATCCATATAATGACCAGCATCAGGTGTTTTATGAATTAATGCCGGAAGGGTAATCTGCGCTAATGATTTAATCTCTAAAACATAGCTATTATTCGTTGCCATCCGCAAAGGCTGGCCAGCGCTACTGGGTCGATGCCTATCAGGAATAATCTGCGGCTCAAAAGTCCAGACATCACCCAGAGTAATATACTGATATTTCATTTTACTCTTCTGATAGCCTTTGTTTTTATCAGCATACTCTTTAGCTGGTGAGGTTTGCGGCATCGGCCGGGGTTTATGTTTTTTAGCTTCCGTTAATAAAGCCTTAGTCTCCAGCTTGAGTTCCACAGGCCCTGCTGGGAGGTCGGTTAATAACAGATATCCGCCTGTTAACGTTATGGCATGTATGTTACCTGTCGCATCCTTAAGTGTGCCGGTTAATGAGCCAAAAGGTTTATTCAGCTCATCCACTAACCGAATTTCAACCCAGAACTGGTTTTTCTGACATTCCAGACAGTTTTTTATGTTATTGCCCATCGTCTTCCTGCATCTTGCTTCGTTGGTATTTTTCTATCAGTGCAATGATCGTATGCATGACATCGGTTTGTTCTGCTTCGGGAGGTAATGCAACCACATTTTGTATGCCTGGCCACCAGTCACGAAAACCAAACAGATAAAGTATCAACACAGACGGTAGCCACCGATCAGATATGGCTTGTTTGCTCAGTTCATCGTAATGTGCATCTAATGCATACCGAAGATCCCCAAATTTTTCATATTGTTGGGAGGTTAATTCCGGGGCTTGTTGCCACAACCATTGTGCAATATTTGTCAGACACGTCTCTTTTTCGCCGGGTTGCCCCACGAAATGGGACGGCCGCATCCGCCACCAAGGCTCGGTGTGTTCGGTTAAATCAGCGTTGGGATAAGGTGAATAAACCCGCCAATCGGCTTGATGCCAAATTAACAACGATGTGGTAGGGCCGAGAAATTGGCAGATCTCAGTCTCAGTAAATGTGGCAAGCATTGGTGCCAGCACGCGGGGGTCGTAATAGCGAAACAGCACTTCTTCACCATCTAACCCTGCAATCAGCAGACTTTGCCAATGTCGAACCAGCTGCTCGACTGGGTATGGGCTGGCAATCAGAACGCCTTGTGCCTGACCAGTGCTCTCTTGTTCTTGCCACCACGTCAGCCAGTTGGGTAGTTGTGCCAGAGGAAGTAACCAGGGACCATGTAAAATATCATCGGTAAATTCAGTGCCGCCGTAGAGCGGCCATGCTTGTGTGTCGCTGGCGTGTCGATACCAATAGTGCAACGGTTGGTTATCCGCCAACGGATCGATTAATGCGTAGATCGCATGATTGGCAGGTAAGTGCTGTTGCCAGTGAGTGAGTGTCATCACTTTTTCTGCCTTGCGCGACAGAGCTTAGAAGCAGAAGCGACTTTCTTGCGGGCAGTCGCCATGACGGCTCCGATGGGTTTGATGACATCTAACAGTGTTAACAGCGTCCCCACCAAAGGCGCCGCACCGCCGTTCAAACTAATCGAAGGTGCCACCATCTGCACACCGGCAGCACTGATAGTGATAAAGCTGCCACCGACTTTGAGCGTCAGCCCTGCCCCGGCTTCCATATTGATTTTAATCGCCGCGTTTTGATGTAATTCATCGCTGACGGACACCAAAAACGACTGATCGACCTGATGTTGGAACGTGCCGCTCAGCTTAAGTTGATCGTCGGTTTTCAGGTGTTCAAAACTGTCTTGTTTAACGAGCTCCTGCTGCTCGCCTTTGACTCGTTCAATAGCGTTGCCATGCGTGAGTCGGTGGCTATCACCATCGATAGTAGCAAAAGCGTTGGCCTTGACCATCAGTTCCCAGTCACGCTGTGCGTGCAGATAAATTTGCTCGTGGCCTTTTTTGTCTTCAAAACGTAACTCATTAAAACCACCGCCACCCGGTGTCGATAAGGTTTTAAACACGGTGCGGCTTTTATGGGTGGGGAGTTCATAAGGAAGATGATTGGCGCCGTTATAAACGCAACCCAACACCAGTGGCCGATCCGGGTTGCCATGTTCAAAACTGACAACCACTTCCTGCCCCACGCGCGGTATCCAATGGCTGCCATAACGATCGCCTGCCCAACTTTGGGCTAATCGCAACCAACAAGAGGTTTTCTCATCGCCCTGACCGGCTCTGTCCCAATGAAACTGCACTTTGATGCGCCCCTGTTCATCGGTGTAGATCTCTTCACCTTTCGGGCCTGTCACGATTGCTGTCTGATAACCGGATAATGTGGGTCGTTTCGGCCAGCATGGTGGTACAAACAGACGCTGCCATGGCATGGCGGTGAATTGATTACGATAACTGGCCTGTCCACCACTGGTTTCTTCTAAAACCTGGGGTTGTTCGCCTTCATGCCGAACCGATTGCACCAACCACAGCGGTTCAAATTCACGACGTGGTAAGGCGTTAAACGTGGCAAATTTGCCCGCCATTAACCCGCTATGGTCGGTAACACCATTCATTGTCACCGTAGCCTGACTATGGCGGGCCTGCGCCAGCTGGCTTAAGCGCAAGGTATCGGCATCGTTATCACTGGAGATCGGCCAGCGATAGTCTTCTAAACACTCGACGGCTAATGGTTGAGTAGCTAATTTTGGTGATTGTGTATTATGCGTTTGTTCATTCTTGCCGGCAGACGGCGGCGTGATGTCGGCCTGTAATGGTGTCAGCGGGCGAGTAAACGTGAAATCTCGCCCGGTCACTTTACCGGCAACAGTATGCCAAAATATCTGACATTCGCGTAACGCAGGTTTATCGGCATGGAGGCCGCTGGCTGGGCGGTGATCCATGCTAACACCCGCCGGAAAAGCAAAATTACCATCGCCCAGCACTAAAACCGAGTGACCATTTTGCACTTCGTAATGATAGTGGATGCCTTCCTCTGACAAGATCCGATGGATGAAGTCATAATCCGACTCGGCATACTGCACACAATAGTCACGCAGCGGATGTTTCTCATGCAGCCGCCAGTGATAGTCCAAACTGGTGAATTGGGCTTCCTGCAGCAGCTGCTCGACGATTTTCTGCACGCTGAGTTGCTGGAAGATTTGATAGTTCACGCGATGCCGCAATAATGCCAGCCGGGGCCGCAAGGTAATGTGATATTCCGTGAGACGTAAGCCGCTATCCCCCTGTGCCATTTCATGAATCACACCGGCAATTACACGATACCCATCTGGGGTTTTGATGCGGAACGTGCACGGTTGATAGAGGAAAGCGGCCAGATCTAAGCCCGAGTCTTCACAAACAAGGGTGATGGAAAAATCAAAGCTCTGGCTGATGAACTCTTCGCCGTGGAAGCGTAGCACCTGAAAAACAGCGGGCAGACCCGGCACTGAACACATAAACCGTGCCTGATTGGCTTCGAAGAACATAAATTATCCCGTTTATTATGCGATAGAGCAGTTACGGGCACACCATAACTGCCGGCGTGGCGCCGGTATAAACGGGAGTTTAGAGTGTAATTTCAGCCATATGAAGCCGTCAGTTTCGACAGCCTCATAACACCAAATTTATTGCAGTGGTCGTTGCACTGGCCAAAGATTACGCACATCAATGGCCGCCATGCCCGCCGCTGCTGCGGCTTTCAGACCGGCATCCGCATCTTCAAACACCAGACAGCGTTCTGGCGCGATACCCAATTTTTCTGCGGCGAGTAAGAAGGTATCACCTGCCGGTTTCGGGTTGGCCACTTGATCAGCACCGACCACGATGGGCAGGTAACGATCTAAAGACAAACCAGCCAGAATGCGACGTGCCATGTCAGTGTGACAACCGGTGCCGACTGCCATCGGTTTTTCACCAAGGAATGGCAACACCACGCCAGCGACTAAGGGTGTCGGCGATAAAGTGGTTGGCAACAATTCATAAAAGCGGCGATCACGCACCGTCACCACAGCCGGAACATCGACCTGCATACCGGCTTCATGGGCAAGAATTTCCACCGTATCGGGGATCGGCACACCGCCTAATTGCTGCATTCGTTCACTGGTAAACGGGATCGCAAACTGGGTCAGCGCGTGCTGCCATGCCAGATCGTGCGCCTGTAAGGTGTTCGACAAGGTGCCGTCGAGATCAAAAATCCAAGCTGCGTATTGCTGATAAGCCTTCACATCAAACATCGAATTCTCCTAATTTGTCCCTTCACAACACGCGTTTAATTTCGCGGATTGAGCAGCAGCTTGCCGCGGGTGCGCCCGCTTTCAATCGCCAGATGTGCGTTGGCACCTTCGCTCAGTGGGTAAACGTTACTGATATGCACCTGCAGATCGCCTGCCGCGCATTTTTCCAATAAGGTGGCTAATGCGGCGCGATCGGGGTGTACCATCATGCCCAGTGCGGTTTTACCTTGTGTTGCCGCCGCCTCTTTAATTTGTGGCGCAGTGACGGTCGGCACGGTGACCTGGCGACCACCGGCTTTTAATAGCGTTAACGCTGACAAACCACTGTCAAAACCAACCAGATCAAACACCAAATCAAGCTGACCGTTGAGTGCGGCCATGGCATCACTGTCGTGATAATCCACTACTTGGTCGGCACCCAATTCCCGTAAAAAAGCGTGATTACTGGCGGAAGCACTGGCAATCACTTTAGCACCGGCTTGTTTGGCGAGCTGCACCGCAATATGGCCGACGCCACCCGCGGCGGCAGAAATCAGCACCGTTTCACCGGCTTGCAACTGACCATGTTCAAATAACCCCTGCCATGCGGTCAGCCCGGCCAACGGTAATGCAGCGGCTTGTTCAGAGTAGATCACTTCCGGTACCGGTAGTAAGTCGTCGGCTACCGCGAGGAGCTGTGATGCATACGCACCGCCACGGAACACCATACCGCAGACGCGTTGGCCCACCGCGAAATCGGTTACGCCCGAACCCACTGCCTGCACCAGACCACAGACATCAAAACCCGGTGTCCACGGCAGATCATCTTTATGTTGCGCAGCCGCCCAGCCAAGACCGGCGCGGGTTTTCGCATCGACCGGATTGACCGCGGCATAGAATACGTCGAGCAGCACTTCGCCAGGTGCAGGTGCGGTAAGTTCCTGATTTGCTAGTTGTAACACCTCTACCCCGCCAAAACGGGTGATTTGCAGTTGAGCCATCGGAGATCCCTTACTACCATCAAAGATACCTGCAGCATAACAAGAGAGCCATCATGGCGCGATTATTCCTGCTTCCCTTTTTGCTGGCGCTCGGCTGGACGATCTATCTTTCCTATTACCGAATTTCTCTCTATCAGGGGCGTAAAGGCTATTACTGGATCATTGCCGGCACGGGGATCATGGCCATGTTCTTTGGTTTGATGTTGTGGCTTACGCATTAGCTACTCACAATTTATGGACTAAATCGAACATAATTATGCGCGAGTTCAAACATTATGTATCAATCCATGTTGTCTGCTGCCGGAATTGTTAATAATTTGTTATTCGTGCGCACAACCGATGGAGAAAAACATGAAGCAAGCGCGTTACATCGTCGCACTCGACCAGGGCACCACCTCTTCCCGCGCCATTATTTTTGATCACGATGCCCGCATCGTGGCGGTCTCGCAGCGCGAATTTACCCAGCATTACCCGCAACCGGGCTGGGTAGAACACGACCCGATGGAGATCTGGGCGACCCAGTCTTCCACCCTGACCGAAGCGTTGGCGAAATCCGGGATCCATAATGATGAGATCGCGGCGATTGGTATCACCAACCAGCGTGAAACCACGGTGGTGTGGGAAAAAGCCACCGGAAAGCCCGTGTATAACGCCATTGTCTGGCAATGTCGCCGTACCGCCGCGATCTGTGAAGAGTTGAAAGAACGCGGTCTGGATAACTACGTGCGGGAAAACACCGGCCTGCTGCTGGATGCCTATTTCTCCGGCACCAAGGTGAAATGGATCCTTGATAATGTGGAAGGGGCGCGGGAAAAAGCGGAACGCGGCGAGCTGCTGTTCGGCACCATCGACACCTGGCTGATTTGGAAAATGACCAACGGTGAAGTGCATGTCACCGACCCGACCAATGCGTCGCGCACCATGTTGTATAACATCCGTGATTTGCAATGGGATGGCCATATTCTGCAAGAACTGGGCATTCCAGCGTCCATGCTGCCAGAAGTGCGCCCCTCATCAGAAATCTATGGCTACACCACCCGCGGCGGTGGTGCGCATATCCCGATCGCTGGCATTGCCGGTGACCAGCAGGCGGCGTTGTTCGGCCAGTTATGTTTTGAAAAAGGCATGGCAAAAAACACCTACGGTACCGGCTGTTTTCTGCTGATGAATACCGGCGAAACACCGGTGAAATCGGACTGTGGTTTGTTGACCACCATCGCAGTAGGCCCGACCGGTAACGTCAATTACGCGCTGGAAGGCTCGGTGTTTATGGGTGGCGCCACCATACAGTGGCTGCGTGATGAACTGCGCCTGATCGATGATGCCACCGATACCGGTTATTTTGCCGGCAAAGTAAAAGATTCGAATGGTGTATATCTGGTGCCCGCGTTTGTCGGCTTAGGTGCGCCCTATTGGGACCCGTATGCTCGCGGCGCGATTGTCGGTCTGACCCGCGGCGCCAACCGTAATCACATCATTCGTGCCGCTTTGGAATCGATCGCTTATCAAAGCCGTGATGTGTTGGATGCGATGCAAAAAGACTCCGGCATTCGTCTGGCCAGTCTGAAAGTCGACGGTGGTGCGGTGGCCAATGACTTCCTGATGCAGTTTCAGTCCGACATCATGGGCACCACAGTGGTGCGGCCAAAACTGATTGAAACCACCGCCCTCGGTGCTGCTTTCCTGGCCGGGCTGGCAGTTGGTTTCTGGAAAAGCACCGCCGAGCTGAGCGATAAATTCAGCATCGATCGTGAATTTGAACCGACACTGCCCGCAGAACAACGTGAGCAGCTGTATGCCGGTTGGCAAAAAGCAGTCACCCGCGCGCAGCACTGGGTTGATTAAGTCACTATAGCGCAGGTCAGCGTAAGTTGACCTTCTTAATCCGGCGATAATTTGTGCATTTTTCATTTATTGATCACATTTTCGTCACACTAACGCTCGATATTGTTCTATATTTTCGATAACGAACATTAATATGTTTTTATCCGAGCAAATAAGGCTGGAGCATTTTTTATGATGAACACCATTCCGCATTACGATTTGGTTGTCATTGGTGGCGGGATCAATGGCACCGGCATTGCCGCCGATGCCGCTGGTCGCGGGCTTGCGGTGGCACTGTTCGAAGCGGACGATCTGGCCAGCGCCACGTCTTCGGCTTCCAGCAAATTGATCCACGGTGGTTTGCGTTATCTGGAACATTACGAATTCCGGCTGGTCAAAGAAGCACTGGCGGAACGGGAAACCTTGCTGCGCATGGCGCCGCATATTGCGCATCCGATGCGCTTTCGCCTGCCCCACCGCCCTCACTTGCGCCCGGCGTGGATGATCCGCGCAGGTTTATTTCTCTATGACCATCTGGCGAAACGCGTCACGTTACCGGCCTGCAGCAGTATCAGATTTTCACCCAATGATGGCGTGCAACCACATCTGGTGAAGGGCTTTGAATATTCGGATGCCTGGGTCGACGACGCACGTTTAGTGGTGCTGAATGCTATGCAGGCGCGACAACATGGCGCGCGCATTGACACGCGCACCGCCTGTATCAAAGCAGTGCGCGAACAAACACATTGGAAACTGACCCTGCAAGATCAACTCAACGGCCAGACTTTCGACGTTACTGCCGATGCCTTGGTGAATGCCACCGGCCCGTGGGTGAAACGGTTGTTTGATGAAACCATGGCGCTGAAATCGCCACGGAATATCCGCTTGGTAAAAGGCAGTCACATTATTGTGCCGCGGATTCATGAGCGTGAAGAAGCCTATATTCTGCAAAATGAAGATAAACGCATCGTGTTTGTCATTCCATATCAGCAACATTTTTCCCTGATTGGCACCACCGATCTGGAATACACCGGTGATCTGCGCGCAGTGAAAATTAATGCCGAGGAAGTGCAATATCTGTGTGATGTGGTGAATAAACATTTCATTCATCAGATCGCTCCCGCGGATGTGGTGTGGAGTTATTCCGGCGTGCGCCCATTGTGTGATGATGAGTCCAGCTCACCGCAAGCAGTTACCCGCGATTACACGCTGGAGCTGGCCGATGAACAGGGCAAAGCACCGCTGTTATCGGTGTTTGGCGGCAAGCTAACGACCTACCGCAAACTAGCGCAAGCGGCCTGCCATAAGCTGGCGCCCTATTTCCCACAAGCTCGGGAAGATTGGACCGCCAGCAGTAAACTGCCCGGTGCTGAATTTGAAGGCAACATACTGCATTTAACCCAGCGTTATCGCAAACAGGCACATTGGCTGAATGCTGCCACCGCCCGCCGGATCGCCAGTTGCTACGGTAGCCTCGCCGCCAGTTGGTTACCGGCTGAATTAACGGTCAGTTTTGGTCATGAGTTGTGTGTCGAAGAGGTCGATTATCTGATCGATCAGGAGTGGGCCTGTACCGCGGAAGATATTTTATGGCGCCGCACTAAGCTAGGCTTAACGCTGGATGATGGAGCAAAAGCACAGCTCAAAGCCTATGTGGCACAACGCATGGCGGCACGATTAGCTAAATCGGAAGTAGAGAAAGCACCTGAGTTGGCGGAAACATCTGCCGCCTAGGTGTTGAGACTTCGGTCAAAACAATCATGCAAGACGGTCAAAGGGTCCATTTCGACAACCCTCCGCGTCAGGGATGACGCGGCGGAGTCCCCATGGATGGGTTTACGACGAGTTGGCGGAGCGGTTCCTTTGGCCAGCCCCGATAGTTGATTCAGAACAGCGCAAACACTAGCAGATACAACACTCCACCTGCCCTTGCTGCATGATCCGCACAATCTCTTCCGGTGGTTGCTGGTCGGTAAACAGCACATCCACCTGGTTGATATTGCCTAAATTCACCATCGCATTGCGACCAAACTTGGTGTGGTCAGTGGCCAGAAACACCTGTCGGGAGTGCTGAATGATCGACTGTGCCACCCGCACTTCCTGATAATCGAAATCGAGCAGCGCGCCGGTCATATCGATGCCGGAAATACCGATGATGCCGTAATCCATACGGAACTGACCGATAAAATCACGCGTTGCTTCGCCAATAATGCCGCCATCGCGATTGCGAATTTCGCCACCAGCAATGATGACCTTAAAGTCATCTTTTTCCGTCAGCGTCATCGCTACGTTGAGGTTATTGGTGACAACCCGCAGGTCTTTATGGTTGAGCAGTGCCCGCGCGATCGCCTCGGTGGTGGTGCCGATGTCGATAAACAGCGAAGCGCCATCGGGAATGCGCGCCGCCACTTGCGCGGCAATACGCTCTTTTTCTGTCAACTGCATCACTTTACGGGTGCTGTAAGCGGTGTTACTGGTGCTGGAGTTCGGCAGCGCCGCACCACCGTGATGCCGGATGATTTTCTCTTGTTCCGCCAGTTCGTTCAGATCACGACGGATCGTCTGCGGGCTGACATCAAACTGCGCCACCATCTCTTCGGTGGAGACAAAACCGTGCTGATTCAGCAGGTTCAGAATTTTCTGATGTCGTTGACTCTGCTTCATGTTCACTCCCTGAGCGCAACAATCAGCGATTGCTGCGAATATCACCGTAAACGAAAACTTCTTCTTCGCATGTTAGCGGTATTTTTCGCTGGCGAAAATAAAATCACGTTCCCCGCTGCGCAGTTTGCAATGCCGCGCGCCTTCCCTTAAGCTACGCACCGTTTGATGCGTTGTTTGCACGTTTTCACCTTCCATTTCGCCATTTGACGTTTGTTCAGATGCTGCGGCCTGAAACCGGTACAAATTTCCCCGACATTCGTTGCTACTTTGGTGCGATGTCCTGCGTCCGACACCCATTTCGCCTGTCCGGCGGTCTTGTTATTGGTTTAATTCAGGATTAGTCATGTCTGATACAAATTCGGCTGCAACTGCGGCATCGTCTGCTTTTGCGCAATTAAAGCTGCAACCTGCGTTGCTGGAAAATCTCACCGCGCTGGGTTACAGCGAAATGACCCCGATTCAGGCTCAAAGCCTGCCGGCGGTGTTACAAGGTAAAGATGTGCTGGCGCAAGCCAAAACCGGCAGTGGTAAAACCGCGGCTTTTGCGCTCGGTTTACTGCAAGCACTGGACGTTAAGTCACTGAACGTGCAAGGTTTAGTGTTATGCCCAACTCGCGAATTGGCCGATCAGGTGGCCGGTGAAATCCGCCGTCTGGCGCGTCTGATTCCGAACGTAAAAGTATTAACGCTGTGTGGTGGCATGCCGATTGGCCCGCAATTCAGCTCGCTGGAGCAAGGCGCTCATATCGTAGTCGGCACACCAGGCCGCGTGCAAAAGCACTTAGATAAAGAGAGCCTGAGTCTGGCTGGCCTGAAAACCTGGGTGCTGGATGAAGCAGATCGTATGCTGGACATGGGCTTTGCCGATGCCATGCGCGAAATCGCGAAAGTATGCCCACGCCAACGTCAAACGCTGCTTTTCTCCGCCACTTACCCCGAAGACATTCAACGCCTGAGTGCGGAATTCCAACGCGAGCCGTTAAGTGTGCGTGTGGAATCCACCCACAGTGCGGTACAAATCGAACAGCGTTTCTTTGAGCTGCCCAATCAGGAAGCCAAATTTCCCGCGCTGCTGAAACTGTTGCAACATTATCAGCCACGCTCCACGGTGATCTTCTGCAATATGAAACACCAGACCCAGCAGGTGGCCGATGCATTATCCGCTCAAGGCTACAGCGCACTGGCGCTAAACGGCGATCTGGAACAGCGCGAACGCGACCAGGTCGTGGTGCGTTTTGCGAACCAAAGCTGCGCCATTCTGGTAGCCACCGACGTGGCTGCACGCGGCTTGGACATTAAAGAATTACAGGCCGTGGTGAACTACGACCTGACACCGGATCCGGAAATTCATGTGCATCGTATCGGTCGTACCGGTCGTGCCGGGCAAACCGGTCTGGCGCTGACGCTGACTACCGCATCACAAGCCAATCGCGTGGTGCAGATTGAAGATTATCAGCAAAGCCGCGCCGTCTGGGGCAACCTTGATGAACTGAAGAAAAACCCCGACAACATGAAACCCGAGATGGTCACGCTGTGTCTCGACGGTGGCCGTAAAAGCAAAGTGCGCCCCGGCGATATTCTCGGTGCACTGACCAAAGAGGCCGGTTTTAACGGCCAGCAGATCGGCAAGATCAATATTGCAGAATTACATGCCTATGTGGCGGTGCATCACAGCATTGCCAACAAGGTCTACGGTTATTTACAGGACGGCAAAATTAAAGGCCGCAAAGTGAGAGTGCGCAAGCTGGTGTGAGGCCTTATCACCGACGACTTACATCTTCTAAGAGCGATACCAACAGCGTTGCTGCTTTCACATTTTATACAACAGGAATCACCATTTAATGTCATTTACTGAACTGGGCTTAAGCGAACTCATACTGCGTGCCGTGAAAGAGAAAGGCTACGACACGCCATCCCCGATCCAACAGCAGGCGATCCCTGCCGTGATGGCCGGTAAAGATGTGATGGCGGCGGCACAAACCGGCACCGGTAAAACAGCAGGCTTTACCCTGCCGCTGTTGCACCGTCTGTCACGCGGTAATCTGGCTCGCTCGAATGCCGTTCGTGCACTGGTGCTGACGCCAACGCGTGAGCTGGCGGCACAGGTTGCCGAAAGCGTCACCACCTATGGGAAATACCTGCCGCTGAAATCAGTGGTGGTGTTTGGTGGCGTGAATATCAATCCGCAGATGCTGGCGATGCGCAAAGGTGCCGACGTACTGGTGGCAACCCCAGGTCGTCTGCTGGATCTGGTCAGCCAGAACGCCCTGCATTTCCGCCAACTGGAAGTGCTGATTTTAGATGAAGCCGACCGCATGCTGGACATGGGTTTTATCCGCGATATCCGTAAAATCATCAACATGCTGCCGAAAGATCGTCAGACGCTGATGTTCTCCGCGACTTTCTCGGATGAGATCCGCACACTGGCGAAAGGCTTGCTGAATGAGCCGGTACAGATTGATGTCGCACCACGCAACACCACCGCAGAAACCATCAAACAGACTATCTGCCCGGTCGATAAAGGCCGCAAACCAGCGCTGTTGTGTCATTTAATCAAACACAACAATTGGCAGCAGGTGCTGGTGTTTATGCGCACCAAACATGGCGCCAATAAACTGGTCACCCAGCTGGAAACTGCTGGCATTCAGGCTGCCGCGATCCACGGCAACAAGAGCCAGGGTGCGCGGACTCGTGCGTTGTCTGGCTTTAAAGATGGCTCTGTGCGTGTACTGGTTGCTACCGATATCGCCGCGCGTGGTATCGACATCGCGCAACTGCCGCAAGTGGTGAACTACGAACTGCCGAATATCGCAGAAGACTACGTGCACCGTATCGGTCGTACTGGTCGTGCCGGTATGGAAGGTCATGCGATTTCATTGGTGAGTGCCGATGAACAGCCACTGCTGGTTGATGTGGAAAAACTGATCCAACAAATTCTGCCGCGTGAAGAGTTTGATGGCTTCAAGCCACAAAACCCAGTCGCTATGACCACGGAAGCGCAACTGACACGCCCGGTGAAAAAGCCGAAAAAACCAAAAGTGTTTGATGATGGCCGCAGTGACGAACCGCGTCAGCCACGTTCACCACGCTCTTCACAAGGCGGTGAACAACGCAAAGCCAACAACCCACACATGGGCCAACCACGCGCTCATCAAGCACGACAGACGGAAGGTGCCGCAAAACCGGCTTCTCCAACTCGCTCTGGCACTCAGCGCGCGGGACAGCCAGCACGTTCGCCGCATGCGCCTGCTGGTCGCCCACAAGGCAATCGTTCAGCCGCGGGCGGTCAACGCAACAGCAAACCGCAACACTAAGTTATATCTGGATCGCGGAGCCATTCTCATTGGCTCCGCAATCGTCATCTCACAATTCTGCACTCCTGTTTCCCCCTTACCAGCCATTCCATCTACACTCACTTTATCGATTGTTAACATGCCCCCCACAAGAAACGCAGGTTACACACACGTTGATGAAGAGTGATATGGAAAAGAAACAGGCCCCCATTCTGATCTGGTT